>JBEIMN010000295.1:0-4769 GCA_040378705.1 Acidobacteriota bacterium | reverse complement strand
GATTTGCACATTTTGTGCGCCGGTATTTAGCAATAATGGGCAAAAATGGGCAAAAATGGGCAAAAATGGATTGTTGATTTTAATTATTATTAGAATCGATGTCCTGATTAAAATAATTGCGGATCGGTATGGTATAAGTTCAGGTCGAGTGATCCGGTACATGCCAGTGCAGGCCAGTGCTTGTAATACGGTGTGATCCGGGCCGGGATTCTGGTCGAAGGTTTGCTGAACAACTTCCATAATCCTGAAACTCGATAAGAATTATTTTGTGTAGCAGACAGGTCTGAAGGATTGAAGCCGCCAATGTCGGCCGGAGCCAGGGATTGGACTGGTCGTGGGTGGCTGAGTTCCGGGTTTTTCACGCTGAGGTGAGAGTTCAAGGTCGCGGCAATTCGCGATGATGTCGGGTAGGCGCCGGGAACCGGCAGGGAAGCCTGGCAGGTCAGAAACGATTATTACCGCGTCATAAGTAAAAGGAGTCAGAATAGAAATGGCTGTTCGCGAAAACAATAATGCAAAGCTGCGTCGGGCATTTGCCCCGGCGATACTAATTGCAATCATTGGAATTTTAGGGTTGAGCGTCAGAGGTCTGATGCTCGATCGTGCTTCGGCGGCGTCTGGTGAGTCGAAGGCAGATCTGGCAACTCCCGGGGTGTCGATAACGACGACTCCGGCGGTTCCGGTCGCCCCGGCATCGGCGCTCGTCTCCCTTGAGGGAGTGCAATTCCCTTACGATGAGGGTGCAGGGGGCTACCTGGTCGGAGAGTACGAGGGTGAGTTCAACCCGGCGACAGGAAAGTTCTCTCTTCGTGAGAAGACCAGAACAGGTGTCACGCCGGGCCGAACCAGCGGTATCGCGGGCCGTTTCAATCCGGGAGCCGAGGTTCCACTGGGAGCCGGTTTCAGCTTCAGCATCGTCAATACGGCCTATGTTGACGCATCGAGCAGCGTCGGGATGGCCTCGGGTGAGGTTCAGGTCACCAACAACACGACGAGCACTCTTTACAATGCCAGGGTCATCTTCACATCTTTCAAGGTGAACACCGCCGCCGGTCCGGATGCGTCGAATCTGCCGGGGGCGACTGGTCTGACTTATTATAATGATGGACTCGTTCCGTTCAACGGCAAGCTCAATGTCTCACGGCTCATTGGCGACATCGCCGCCGGGAGCAGCGTCAAGAGCATTTGGAACTTTGCCGTTCAGCGTCAGCCAACCAACAAGTTCAGCTTCGCCTACAAGGTTGTCGCCGATCTTGGCGTCGCGGTTGAGAGTGTTCAGCCAGCAGCAGTCCAGGTGACGTCATCGACCGGCACGAGTGTGGTGATCGGTGGGCGTGGTTTCAGCACCCCGACGGTTCAGATTCTGAACGCGGCCGGGACGGTTGTGGCCAGTCCGGCTGTTTCGGCTTCGACTGCGACTTCGCTGACAGTGGATGTTCCGGCCGGCACGGCCGCCGGCAACTACTCCGTCCGGGTGACCAACCAGGGGGGAACCGCTGGTGGTTCGGGGTCGAGCACGCTGGTCGGAAGATTGTCTGTTACCGGTGCGCCGGATGGTGCGCATACCCTGACCGGGGCGGTCACATCACTTGCTGATACTGGCCCATACCTTTTCAGTGGTCCGGTAACTCTTGGCAATGCGACACAGATTGTGGCTGGAACAGTTATCTACCTGGCGAGCGGGGCGACGGTTACTGTCGCTTCCGGCGGAACAATCACCGCCAATGGTGGAATCATCGGTGTTCCGACGGCGCGCGGGATCGCCAATCCGAACCAGATCGTCCTCACTGCGCAGCGTGCGGCCGGAGCGGCTCTGCCGACGAGCGGCGCCTGGGGAGGACTCAACGCGACGGCGGCGGCGACGTCGACACTGACGATGAGCAATGTCGTTGTCGAGTATGGTGGAACAGTTTCGAACCCGGCAATCAACCTGTCAGGTTCGGGAAGGACGCTCAGTCTGTCAGACAGTATCGTTCGCAACAGCGCCGGCTCGGCGATTGGGGCGACAGGGGTTGATGACGCGGTCAAGAACTTCGCCCGGAACTCGATCGAGAACAACGGGACGACGGCGACTGACCCGGCGCTGCTGCTAAGCGCCAACGCCTCACTCGGACTCTTCGAGCTGCCCGGATCTGACGTTCCGAAGGGAACCTCGGCGGGTGACGCGAGCTATTTCTATAGTTCGGGTAACGATTTCCGCGCCAACACCCTCAATGCCGTTCAGATTGGCACGGCGGCGGCGGCGACCAGCAATGATTTCACCAAGACGGGTGTCCTGGTTGGGCAGGGAAGCACTCCGATTGTCATCCAGGGAAGCAGCAGCAACCCGGCACTCATCAATACTGAACTCACGGTGGGTCCGACATCGGTTCTCCAGCTCGCTCCGGCAATGAATCTGCTCGTCGGCGATTACGCCACCGCCAAGACGGGTGGGCTTTCGGTCATCGGTTCGGCGGGTTTTTACCAGGGGACGCAGACGGCGACCTCGAATCAGTATGTTGAAGTCCAGAACATTCCCGGCAGCGGGAACTTTGGCTCGATCTTCTTTTCGCGACTCTCGCTGCCGAGTTCGATTCTGAGCAACGTCCGGATCCAGAGTGGTGGAAACGGGGCACTCGGTACTGCACCGCTGATCATCGAAGGTGCCAATCTTGCGGTAACCGGTTCGAGGATCGACGGTGGAATGCTCGAGACCCTTGGCGCGCAGGTGACCAAGACCGGTTCGACCTTCACCAACACCGCCAGCTCGCCAATCATTGAGACGATTGCCGGTGGTATCCTTGGAGACAGGAATCTTGGAACCAAGGCGATTGTCTCCAACCCGACGTCGCTGGCACTCGATCCGCTCGGGCGCGGCCTCTTCATCGCGGATACGCCTGGCACCTCCTACATCAGATTCCTCAACACGACACGACAGAGTGTGACTCTTGCCGGCATCACTGTGCCGGCCGGTGTGATCAAGATCATTGCCGGTGGTGGAACGGACTTTTCTGATAACGTACCCGGGATGCAGTCTGACATCGGTGTGGTGACCGGTATTGCCGTCAGTCCTGATGGTAATACGCTCTATTTCATCGATTCGATTACTCCGAACATTCGGGCGATCAACCTCGCTGATACGGCAAAGACGATTGCCGGGGCGGCCGGAATCAGCCCGGGTAACATTCAGAACTTTGCGCAGGTTGGCCTGGGGAGCGCGGCCTCGACACTGGCCACTCATCCGACAACCGGCGATCTCTATGTTTGCGATTCAACCGCCGGAGTCAACAAGGTTCTGCGCTATTCGGGCACCCCGGCCAATAACAGTACCGCTCCGGTTACTATTGCTGGTAATGGCGTGCAGACCAAAGACGAGGATCCGTTCCTGAATGGCCCGGCGACAATGATTCCGCTTCTTGGCCCGCGTGCCCTGGCATTCAACGGAAACAACGTCATCATCTCCGATTCCGGTCACGGACGGGTGATTCAGGTCAATTCAGCCGGTGAGGCTTCGCTGATCTCGCAGTTACCCTTCAAGTCGACGACGGCCAACCCGCCTTCCCAGCCATATTCGAACAATCCGTATACGGCTGGCCTGGCTTTTCTTGGTGGCAAGGTCTTCATGGCCAACGGTAACGCGCAGGATCTGATCCGCATTGATACCATCAGCCAGGCTGGTCAGCCGCCAAACTTCACGATGATTGCCGGTCAGGTCAATATTACTTGCGATTACACTTCCGGAAATTGTGGTGATGGTGGGCCCTCGTCCGCCGCACAGTTCACCCTGACCTCGCGAACCGCGACCGTTCCAGTAGTAGGATTGGTGTCGGATGGCAAGGGCCTCTACATTGCCGATCAGGGGCCGCTCAATCGTGGTCGCATCCGCTATATCAACCTCAGCGCATCGACGGTTGAGATCGCCGGGGTGACAATCACCCCCGACAGTATCGATACGGTGGCTGGGGCAGGACTTGCTCCTCCTTATGAGGGTGCCATCGCGACAAGCGGCGCGCTGAACCAGCCGGTTGGCGTGGCGATGGATCCGGATGGCAACCTCTGGATCACCGATACAAACATCAACAAACTCCGCTTTGCCAATCTTGGAGCAAAGCAGAAGATCATCTTCCCGAGTCTCGACTCCGAAAAGGTTGTCGAGCCGGGGACGATCGTTACCGTTAATAGTGGCGGATCACTCCCGGATCCGACGAAGGCGATCACAGCCTTCTACGACAACCCGCACGGAGTTGCTGCCACTGCTCAGGGGATCTTCATCGCTGACGCGAAGAAGGGCCCAGTGACGACCACCCCGAATCGCAAGACCGGGTTGATCCGTTTCCTGAATACGACTTCACAGTCGGTCACCCTCTTCCCGACCGGCGCTGGAACTTCGATCGTCGTTCCGGCTGGAGAGTCTGCGACCATCGCCGGAGGCAGTGTCAACGGTGACGCCGCTAACGTTGGTGACGGTGCAGCACCGCTCGCGGCCAAGTTCATCGGACCGACCGACATTCTCATTCATCCGACGAATGGCAATATCTACGTCGCCGACGCCGGCAACCGCCGTGTTCGTATGATCAATCGCCAGACTGGAGCGGTCTCAACCCTGAGTCTGCCGACGACTTCACCGAACGAGTACACCGGACTTGGAATCGATTCGACTGGCCGTCTGCTGGTCGCCAATGCCGGTGCCCGGTCGATCCTTCGCGAGAAGACCCCGGGAAGCGGAAACGCCGCGAACGGGTTCGACACGATCGTCAACACCGGGCTTTCTCGCCCGCGTGACTTGGTCG
>JBEIMN010000294.1:0-4769 GCA_040378705.1 Acidobacteriota bacterium | reverse complement strand
GGGGGACGAAAGGCGGTGGCAAGGCCGGAATGCTGGCCGATGTTGCCTGTCGTCCTCCACCGCCTACCTGAAAAATGTAACCACTTTTTACCATTGTTTACTGCGGATAGCCCTCACCGGGACGAACGATCCGGATGCGATGATCGGTGAAACGGAAATGGGCTCCCGGCAGATCAACCTTCGGCATGTGGCACGAGGTACAGTTCTTTCTGCCAATCCGGCAGGCAGGTGGCCGCGTGTCTCTCGTCTTTGCAGTCCGATTCAGAGGGGCCCCTCCCCGGGCGGGGCCGTTCTGATGGCAGGACTGGCACCGTGCGTCATAGTGTGCCGGCTCCTTTTTCAATGACTCGTGTGGGTTGTGGCACGAGATGCAGCCTATTCGCTGGTCGTCGGAGTAGCACCTGCTGCCGAATAGCCTGTATGGCTGGAACCGAACATTGAAGGTCCCATCCTCTGCATTTCTTGTCATCACCTGCTCCGAGCTGCGGTGGCACGCACCGCAGAACTCCTGGCTGATCTCGTCGCCGCCGGTCAGGCCGCTCTGACCAGAGGCCACGGACCGGCGTGGGTTGTAGATCAGCGTCCGGCCGTTGCGACCGGCCTTTTCGGCGGCGATATGCTCTCCGCCGGGGCCGTGGCAAGATTCACAGGTCACCCCCGGAACCAGCCTCTCGAGCTGAAGACGCGAGTGGCTGACGGCATTGGTTGCGTGGCAACTGAAGCATTGTCCCACCTCTTCGTGGGTCAGTCGTCGCCCGAGGGCCTCAAGCGCCGTTCGTGGGCGCGTCTCCCGATAGCCGATCGTCAGATCGAGGGCCGACGGTTCTCTGTAATAGCTGACACGGCTTTCATAGTAGTTTCCACCGTGTTGCAGAATGTAGGTCTGCCCGGCCTGGCCCTGGCCAAAACTGAAGAGGATCGGTTCGCTGATCGTCGTTTCGCCATCGGTTACCGAGTATATGCTTCGGTCGCCATCGCGTCTGATCGTGAAGCTGAATCGGCCATCGCGGAAGGTCAGAATCCTGTTGGCGCGAAGCGTTGCCGCGGTTGCCGTCATCTCGAGGGCGGCGCTCATCGGGCTTTGCTGGTAAGTGGTCACGAGGTCTCGATGGCATTCCGCGCAGGCTGCCGTGCCCGCAAACTCGGTGCCTGGTGGCGTCTGCGTCGGAATCCACTTATGCCCCGGGCCGGGTTGTGACACTCTGGCACCGGTCGAGAGCCCAAGTCCGGCGATAATCAGCACGGCCAGAAGCAGAAGCCCAATGATCCTTCTTCGCATTCTTGTGGTTCTTGTAGGTTGCATGGCGATTCTGTTCACTCTGGACGCTCCCGCTCAGTGGCATCGGGCAGCAGCTGATCGACGGGACGATTCGGGGTAACCGGGCGGTCTCTCTTCAACTGCTCTGCCGTCAGGCTGGCGAGAGTGCCCTGTTCGCGCCGCGCCTCACTGTTACGCTGAAGTCTGAAGTAGATCCTTGCCAGAAGAACCCGTGCCGGACGATATTCCGGCACCAGCGAGACCAGTTGTTCGATCAGCGGGAGCGCCGTCGAGTTTTGCCCCTGACTGGTGAGGAGCCGGCCAAGCTGATAGAGCAGCCCCGGATCGCCTGGCTTGATCGTGAGCGCTCGCCTCAGCAGTGGCTCGGCCTCGGCGAGCCTTCCGTCTTCACGGTAGAGCCAGCCGAGACGCGAGACGGCGTCATAGTTCTCCGGGTTGACCCGCAATTCCGCCTCGTAGCCGGCGACAGCCGCTTCCCGATTTCCAAGCAGCAGCCACGCGCCTCCAAGCTGTGCGTGCGCCGTCGGCAGCATTGGGTTGAGTCGGACCGCGGCCCGCAACTCCTCCAGCGCCAGATCTGCTCGCTTCTGGGCCACGGCGTATGCTCCGCGAATCACGCGTGCCTCCGCCGATACCGGATCGCGAAAGACTGTCCCGATCATCTCCGCCACCTTTTCGAACCGCGCGCTTTTGAGATAAGCACTGGCCAGGGTATAGGCGATCGCCACATTACCCGGCTGGGTCCGATAGACGGCTTCGAGATGTTCAATCGCCGCCACCAGCTCACCGGATTCGAAGAGGCAGATGCCGAGCAGCAGCCGCGCCTGTGCGAGATCCGGATAGGCACTCACCACCTGCGCGAGCTCGTCGATCGCCGCGCGGTAATTTTTGATCTGAAAACAGGCAATCCCCAGATTGAGCCTGATCCGCTGCTCACTGGGGGCGATCGCCAAAGCTTCACGGTAGCGAACTATCGCCTTATCGTGCATGCCCTGTCTGGAATAGACCACTCCGAGGTTTGAGAGCGCATCGAGCCGCTTCGGCATCAGCCTCAAAACCTGCTCATAAAATTGCTGTGCGCCAGCCGCATCGCCCAGTTGCTGACGCTCCACGCCACGCTGGAAAAAGGAGTCCGCCTCGCGAACTACCTCCGGGGTCTGCCCGGGGATGACGAGCAGCAGAATTGAGAGAATAATGACACCCATGCCGGTCACTTCGATTTGTGCAGATTAGTGATTCAAATGACTTTGAAACCCGATCATAACAGAAAGGCGGCGGCGACAGGAAGCAGCCGAACGATCGGCGGAAGAGAACCGTGGGCTGAGGCTACGGGCCCCCTTCTGGTGATGAATTTATGGCTCGAAAATCCTGCGTTATTGGACTGCTATTTCAAATCGGCCAATTGCTGACTATAATCGCGCCATGCAACTGACAGATTTGTTCAATCTCTCTCTGGTCGGGAGATCTTCGGTTACGGCGCTGGAGTACGAAGATGCCGCCGGAAACCCGGCATCGCTGACTTTTGGCGAGATCGATGGCCGCGGTGACCAGGTTGCGCGCTATCTCATGGCAGAGGGATTTGTCACCGGCGATCGGCTGGGCATCTTTCTCGCCAACCGGGTCGAGTTCATTGATCTGGTACTGGCTTGCCTGAAGATCGGAGTGATCATCGTTCCGATCAATATCCTTTACCGTGAACGGGAGATTGGCCACATTATCGCCGACGCCGAGCCAAAGGCGGTTGTGACGACGACGGAGTCGATCGACTGGCTGCCGGAAGGGACACGATTCATCGATGTCGAGAAGATTGCCTCGATCGCCGCGGTACGCAGCACCGAGCCTCGCGTCCGGCTGGCGCTTGATGGCGACACGCCGGCGGCGATAGTCTACACCTCAGGGACCACCGGCCGGGCGAAGGGGGCGATTCTGACCCACAACAACTTCGCCGTCAATGCCATCAACCTGCTTACCTGCTGGCGGATCAGCCGCGAGGATCGTTACCTTGCCGTTCTTCCACTCTTCCACGTTCACGGTCTTGGCAATGGGGTCATGACCTGGCTGATCGGTGGAACTCTGATGCGGCTGGTCGAACGCTTTGAAATTCAGCGCGCGGCAAAGATCTTCGATGAGTTTCAGCCAACGCTCTTTTTCGGTGTCCCGACGATCTATGTCCGTCTGCTCGAACTTCCGGATGAACTGGCGAGCCGGCTTGGCACGCGATTTCGGCTCTTCGTTTCCGGATCGGCACCGCTGCCGGCCCACATTCTGACGGAGTTTCGCGAAAAGTTTGGCCATACGATCCTCGAACGATACGGGATGAGTGAGACGCTGATGAATATCAGTAACCCTTATGTGGGTGAGCGGCGACCGGGGAGCGTCGGCTTTCCATTGCCCGGTGTATCGGTCCGGATCATTGACGCCGCGGGGAAAGTGATCACGGATGGCACGATTGGTGAGCTGATTGTCCGTGGGCCCAATCTCTTCTCCGGCTATTGGCGCCGATCAGAAGCGACAGCCGAGGCCTTTCTCCCGGACGGATGGTTCCGGACGGGTGATCTGGCAGAGCGTTCCGCCGATGGATACTACACCCTCTGTGGACGCCGAACCGATCTGATCATCTCCGGCGGATTCAACATCTATCCGCGTGAGATCGAAGATCTGCTGCTCGAATACCCGGGAGTGCGTGATGTCGCGGTTTGCGGTGTTCCTGACGATCGTCGCGGTGAGGTTCCGGTCGCCTGGCTGGTGACCGACGATTCTCTTCCCACGGTCGATACGGTCGCGCTCGAAGAGCTGTGTCGGCGCTCGCTCGCTTCGTTCAAGGTTCCACGCGCCTTCATTCGCGTCGAAGCTCTGCCTCGTAATGCAATGGGCAAGGTTCAGAAACATCTGTTGCCACGGGATCTGTTCTGTTTCATTTTTTACTCTGGCACTCTGGTACCAGTGTGCGGGCCACAGGCATTTGGTCATTTGGGTACCGGGCAGTCACCACGCAGGCCAGTCGCGGGTTTTGCGTCGAGCGGGTGGCCTGCTTCCGCCGCAACGCGAGGGGGAGGCGTCCTCCTCGTCACCTGATAATCGCGGGAAGAATTTATGAACGCCGCACTGCTCTCACTCATCGCGCTGCTGACGGCAATCGTCATCTCCATGACCTCGCGGTTGAATGTCGGACTGATTGCGCTGGCACTTGCCTGGCTGATCGGGGTCTACTTCGCCGGAATGAGCGCCGAGGCGGTCATGGCCGGCTTTCCGGTCTCGCTGCTCCTGACGATTACCGGAGTAACGCTGCTTTTTGCCTGCGCGGAGGAGAACGGGACGCTGAAGGTGCTGGCTGCACACGCTTCGAAGCTCGCGCGCGGGCGACGCTGGGCCCTGCCGATCCTCTTCTTCCTGATTGCAGCCACCGTCTCGATGATTGGCCCTGGCTCGATCTCAAGCGTCGCCCTTGTCGTTCCGCTCGCCATGGCGATTGGTGAGCGAGCGCGGATCG
>JBEIMN010000293.1:0-4777 GCA_040378705.1 Acidobacteriota bacterium | reverse complement strand
CGCCGTCCCGCCACCAAAAAAGCTGATCATCGGGATCAGCACTAAATAGGCAAGTATTCCTCCCCCGACCATCAGCCCCGCGATTTGCGGACCAATGATGTATTCGACTCCGAGGAGCTCAGGCGAGATCTCCGCCGAGATCGAGCCACCCTTGAATGGCGCACCGAAGATCCGCTCCGGAACCTCTTTCCAGATCCGAAAGGCCGACATCAGTGACTTGTAGACCAGACCGATTCCAAAACCGGTGAATATCGTCCGCGCCCCAATGCCCAATTCACCGGGATCGACCGCTCCGGCGCTGATCGCCGCGGCCAGTGACTCCTTGTCCGCTCCGGCCTTCAACACCTCCGCGCAGGCTGTACCCTCCGGAAATTTGAGGATGCCGTGCTGTTTGACGATCATTGCACGGCGCAGCGGGATCATCATCAGGATGCCGAGCAGTCCGCCCAGTACCCCAATCAGCATTACGTTGAGCACTTCGAGGTCGAACCCGAGGATGAGGATCGCCGGCATTGTCGCCCCGAAACCAAAGGCGATCGATTCACCCGCCGATCCTGCTGTCTGGACGATGTTGTTTTCAAGTATCGTCGCCGGGCGAAGGCCGATCTTCCCAAGCAGCCTGAAAATCGTGATCGAGATCACCGCAACCGGAATCGAGGCACTCACGGTCAGCCCCGTCTTCAGTACCAGATAGAGTGAAGAGGCTCCGAAGATGATTCCGAGCAATGTCCCCATCAGCAGCGGGACGATCGTCAGTTCGCGCAGACTTGCGCTTGCCGGTATGAATGGTTTGAAGCTTTTGTCCATTGTTGAAATCCAGGATAACCAGTAATTGCCAACTCGTCAGCCCAGCGCCCGAATACCGGTAACTCGGGCGATCTCACCCGGCGCGGCCTCTCCGGCGCATTCAAGGTAGGTTGACCTGATCGCCGCAATTGCCGCTGCTGGCGTCATCTTTATCGCATACTCCTCCGGAAAACGTCCCTCGGCGAGCGTCCACAGGTAGGTGAACTTCGGCTGGTAGATCACCTCGAGCGGCACGACGATCATTGCCGCCTGCAGCTCGTCGAGTGCCCGCGTCAATGTCCGCCGGTCGGCAATCTCCGCCGCCTTCCGCAGATCCCCCGTCCCCATCTCCCACTCCCGACGCAGAATCTTCAGGACTGCCCGGGACTCCGAACTCAACCGCTCACTCTCCGACCGTCGCGCCACTCCCAGCAGTGCCCGAAACGGCCCAATCATCCGCGGCGCGAGAAACATCGCCTTCCCGCTCGCCAGCTTCCCATAATAGACTTTGCCACGCCGAATCAGCTCATCCTTGAGCGTCCAGGCAAGGGAACTCTCCTCGTCCTTCTGCACATTCCGTGGCATGTAAGCATCACGCCGACCACAGACTGCGATGTAGAGTGAGGGGCCGGGCTGCCTGGCATCCGTCAGACCGCCCGCAAATCCAACCTCCTC
Source organism: Acidobacteriota bacterium (assembly GCA_040378705.1). Taxonomy (GTDB): domain Bacteria; phylum Acidobacteriota; class Blastocatellia; order RBC074; family RBC074; genus CAIOZW01. The sequence goes on along the minus strand of JBEIMN010000293.1, from coordinate 3,316 downwards.
GATGAACCGCTCCGCCTCGATTACCGTCTCGATGCGCCGCGACTCCTCTCGATGCCAATTCCAGTCACGCTTCGCTTCGTCTGACAAGATATCATCTGGCATAAGACATCATGGGGGCATAAGACATCATCGGTAATAAACCTCATCCGGGTAAATTACTGATTGGGGCTCTGCCGGGTAACCTTCGATCGGAACCCCTTCAGATTCTCCTGCTCGTTGAGCGGGCGGACGATTCTGAATCCAACCATCGTCGCCTCAGTGTGCCACCAGATGCTCTGCGGATCCTGCGGATCACGCAAACTCCAGTCGCTCTCCGAGCCGCGTCTCGCGCCGCTCCGCAACCGGTCAGGTTCATCATCCCACGATCCACCGCGCACGACATTCGAATAACGCTTCTCATTTGGAAGCAGCACCGGCCCAAGGGCGAGTCGTTTGAAGTCGAGCGTCTGATAATGGTTCGCGTCATACTGGTCGATGCACCACTCGGCGACGTTGCCGTGCATATCGAAGAGACCCCAGGGGTTGGGCTTCTTTTTGCCTACGGGATGAGGTTTTGCATCGGAGTTGTTGGTCGACCAGGCGTAATCGCCAGCGGCGGCAGGTGCATCACCGAAAGACCAGGCAGACCTGGTGCCGGCGCGGGCGGCGAACTCCCATTCGGCCTCGGTTGGAAGGCGGTAGGTCTTGCCTGTCTTTTCAGAGAGCCAGCGGCAGTACATAACAGCGGCGTGCCAGGTGATGGCGATGGCGGGTTGTTTGCCCTTGCCGTAGCCGTGTGACTCATCGGCGTAGGGTGGGGTGGGGCGTGTCGCCACGACCGGGCCAGTCGATGGGGCTGGTTGAGGGTCAGGAACTGAACCGAAAGCGAAGCGGTCGTATTCGTCCCAGGTCACTTCGTGTTTCCCCATCCAGAATGGGGCAATCTTCACCTCGTGCTGCGGGCCCTCGTCGGCCTTGTGTCCGGCTTCCTTTGCCGAACTGCCCATGGTAAAAGTTCCACCGGGAATCGGGACCATCTCGAAGGTGACCGGTGTGTCGGGAATGGTTTCGGTATAGCCCTTAAGTTCCTTGTCCGAAGCGGTCTGCGTGTTTCCACTTGCCTGGAGTCCGAAGTTGTCAGTCGCGACAATGGCGATGACCAGAAAGACTGCCAGAAAGACTAAAAGATATAAGATCGATTTTTTCATGAGCTCAGAATGCTTCCTATGATGAAAATACTGCTCCTGACGATACTGCTATTGCCTTTGATTTCGTTGAGATCGGTTGAGCCCGCCGGTGCCGCTCCGGAGAGGCTTGAACGATTTGAGTTTAGTGAATTGCATATGGGCACGAACGTCCGGATTCTCTTTTACGCCAACGATGCCGGCGTTGCTGGCATCGCGAAATCGGCGGCGCGGGCGGCGTTTGATCGGATCGCGCGACTCGACGCTGTCTGCAGTGACTATCGCAACGACAGCGACCTGACAATGTTTTGCGAGCAATCAGGCAACGGCCCGCAGCGGATCGATGCCGATCTTTATCGCATCCTGGCGTTATCGCAGCAATGGTCGGAGCGAACAGGCGGACTCTTCGATGTGACCATGGCCCCGGTCGTCCAGCTCTGGCGGCGCGCACGTCGAACAAAGGCGCTTCCTGACCCGGAGCGGTTGGCGCGTGCGCGTGAGCTTGTCGGTTACCAGCACCTGCATCTTGAACCGGCTGACGGCTCGGCGCGGCTCGATCTGCAGGGGATGCGCCTCGACCTTGGCGGCATTGCGAAAGGCTTTGCCGCCGATGAGGCGCTGGCCGTGCTTGCCCGAGCCGGAATTCCACGGGCATTGGTCGCGGTTGGCGGTGATATCGCCGTTGGCGAACCTCCACCGGGCAGCTCCGGGTGGCCGGTCGGTGTTGCACCACTCGATCGTCCGGATCGCCCCCCGACACTATTCCTGTCACTCCGCCATTCGTCGGTCTCGACCTCTGGCGATGCTGAACAGTCTGTCTTCATCGACGGGAAACGCTATTCTCACATTGTCGATCCCAGAACCGGAATCGGGGTGACACGGCACAGCAGCGTCACCGTCGTCGCGAGCCGCGGCGCAACCTCTGATGCCCTCGCCACCACCCTGAGCATCCTCGGACCGGATGACGGTCTTCCACTTCTCGATTCACTCAGTCGTACTGACCGCAAACTGGCCGCACTCTTCGTCGAGGCAGACCGGCGTGTCGAATCGAAGCGCTGGCAATCGACACTGCGGCGGAAAGATGCGAACTGACGCACCTTTCCGCCGCCTGTTGCCTGCGTCTGGTCAATCCGCCTTAGACCAGCGGCGTCTTGCCCGGAATGGCGACCGGTGCGACGGCCAGCGGACCCCACTCGAGCTTGGCGGGTGCCAGGACTTCCTGAGAATTGAGCGCCTGCTCCCACGTTACGACCTTGCCCGTATAGGCAGACATCCGGCCCATGATCGCCGTCAGCGTGCTCTCCGCGACGGTCTTCAGTTCATTGATCGGCTTACCAGCGCGGATGCTCGCGATCAGATTGGTGTGCTCCTGCACGTAGGGATTGTTGTCCTTCTCCGTAAACCGCCACGGATTGGCACCGGTGATGGTGTACTTGTTGACCTGGCAACTGCCCTTGGTTCCGATCAGTGCCTCGGAGACGCTCGAGTCTGTGTTGACGATTTGTCGGCAATAGCTCGAACTGTGCACGCCATTCTCGAACTCGTAATCGATGGCGAAGTGGTCATAGATGTGGCCATAAGCCGAATCCGTCCGCTGCTGGCGTCCGCCCATGCCATACGCTTTGACCGGATGTGTGCCCATTGCCCAGTTGACGACGTCGATATTGTGGACGTGCTGTTCAACGATATGATCACCCGAGAGCCAGGAGAAGTAGAGCCAGTTACGGATCTGCCACTCCATATCGCTCCAGTTTGCCTGACGTGCCTTGTTCCAGAGTCCGCCCTGGTTCCAGTAGGCGCGCGCCGCGACTATGTCACCGATCGCACCCTCTTTGATTCGCTTGAATGTTTCGATGTATCCGGTCTGGTGACGGCGCTGCGTACCGGCGGCGATGCAGAGCCCCTTCGATTTGGCCACATCATAAAGCGACATGACTAGCCTGATTCCGGGGCCATCGACGGCGACTGGCTTCTCGGTGAAGGTATTCTTGCCGACGGTGATCGCTTCGCGCAGGTGCTCCGGACGGAAGGCCGGTGGCGAGGCGAGGATGACGTAGTTGACTTCGCTCGATCCAATAACCTTCTTATACGCGTCGAAACCGATGACCTGGCGATCGGCCGGAACGTCGATCTTATCGGCATACTTCTTTTTG
>JBEIMN010000292.1:0-4784 GCA_040378705.1 Acidobacteriota bacterium | reverse complement strand
GCGTGACATAATACCCTCCTGTTCAATTCGAACCAGCTCGATTCCGACTTGTTGGTATGTATTCAATTCACCTGCCAACAACAGAACCAGGCACACGCCCGACCTCTAAGTATACTTTTACTCAATTAGCTGAGTGGCTGAGTTATTCACTCTCCACGTCAATTGTGTACGCAAGTTACATACCACAGAATTTGTAAGATTCGAGTACCTGAAAGATGGGAGAATAGTAATCAAGCTGCTGGTGTAAGTCGGTATTTAGCCGCAATGATCAATAATTCAGGAGAGAATTCCCCAATTATTACCAGCAACGGGGGAGCAGGTGGGGGAAATATCGGCAGTGGGTGAAGGTCCGGCCGCGGGCAGAGTCACACCTCCCGCGGCCGTTATCGTTAGGTATCCTGAGGTATCCTGAGGTATCCGGGACGAGTCATTTCCGGTCGAGCTGGTTCTCAACCGGCGTGATCGAACGAAGGTGATCCTCCGCAATCCGGCGAATCTTCGCGATTACCTCGGCCATTTCCGGCCCTTTTCCGGAGAGGTCAAACTTCTCGGCCGGGTCCTGATCGAGGTTGTAAAGAAGCGGAGTGGCGTGTTCGACCGCGGCGTCGGAGCCATACTCGGATTTGGTGATGAAATGGGCCTTGTATGAACCGTGACGAACCGCAAAAAGTTTAGAGCCTCGCCAGTAGAACATCGTCTCGCGCGGGCTCTTCCCCGTTCCACGCAGAGTAGCGGTCAGATCATAACCATCTAGTGGTCTGTCGGCCGGAACCTTTTCGCCGACCAGCGCGGCGATGGTCGGCAGGAGATCGAGTGTCGAGCCAGTATCGGTCACTGCCCCCGGCCTGATCGTTCCCGGCTGCCAGAATATTGTCGGCTCGCGCATGCCGCCCTCGAAGGTTCCGCCTTTGGCGCCGCGAAGCAGGCCGGCCGTTCCACCCTGTTCGTTGAAGAGCATCCAGGGGCCATTATCGCTCGTGAAGACGACCATCGTCTTCTTATCGAGTCGGAGTTGCCGGAGAGTGTCGAGCAGCCGCCCGACATTGGCGTCGAGCTCCTCGACCACATCGCCATACAGTCCACGCTGACTGCGGCCGGCAAACTCCTTCGACCGGAAGAGTGGCATATGCGGCATGCTGTGCGCGAGATAGAGAAAGAAGGGACGATTCCGATTATTCCTGACAAAACCGATTGCCTCGTCAGTGTAGCGGCGGGTGATGGTCGTCTGGTCGGCCGGACGCTCGATCACCTCTTCGTTACGGATCAGAGGGACGTTCCAGTACTCTACCTTCGGATCCATCATCCGGCGGCGGCGCTCGTCCGTCGGGACATTCTGACCGACGAAGTCCATGTCGTTCGAGTATGGGATACCAAAATAGGAGTCAAAGCCGTGACGCATCGGCAGATACTCTGGCTGATAACCGAGGTGCCATTTGCCAACTGCGGCAGTCGCATAGCCCTTTTGTTTGAGGATCTCGGCGATGGTGATCTCGGTCGCCGGCAGTCCGCCCTTCGAGTCAGGGAAGAGGACGCGACGTGTATCCGAGTACATACCAGTTCGAATCGGGAGTCTTCCCGTCAGGAGTGCCGAGCGGCTTGGCGTACAGACTGAATCTGCCGCGTAGAAGCTGGTCCAGCGCTGCCCCTCGGCCGCCATCCGATCTAGGTTGGGGGTGCGGATCGTCGGATTGCCGAAGCTGCCGAGATCCCCATAACCAAGGTCATCACAAAAGATGACGATGAAATTGGTATTGCCAGTTCCGGAATTGCCAGTTCGGGCCGCGCCCGGAATACTCGCCGTCGGGCAGGCGAAAATTATCAGCATTATTGCCAGGATTCGTCTCATTAATCTATCCTCCGCGACTTCGATGAAGTCTTGGGCTGTTTGATCTGACCTTGGGTTTTCTGCCACGGCACGGCGCCGGCTCGCTGCAGATGGAGTTGAAGTGCGCCCGTCAATTCCTCGACGACCTTTGCTTCGCTGGCAAACAGATTCTTCTGTTCGAGCGGGTCGGCTTCAAGGTTGAAGAGTTGCAGCGGCTCGAAGGGGGAGTTGTGGAGCATCTTCCAGGGCCCACGGCGGATTGCATAGTAATCCTGTCCACGGTACTTCGTTCCGCCCTCACGCCGCATCCAGAAGAGGTCACGCGGAGTATCAGGCTGCTTCTGCCCACGGAGCGTCGGCAGAATCGAGCGGCCATCGATTGCCGGACCAGCGACTGCCCCGGTTGCCTCACATATCGTCGCGTAAAGATCCATGTGGAGCGCGATCCGGTCGCTTTGTGATCCCGCCGGGATCCGGCCCGGCCAGGCGGCGATCATTGGAACCCGCAGTCCGCCTTCATAAAGATCCTGCTTTCCACCCCGCAACGGCCCATTCGTCGCCCCGGCACTCAGCAGTCCGCCGTTGTCGCTCGTGAAGATGACCAGCGTCTCACGGTCGAGTCCGGTCTCCGCCAGCGCCCCGAGGACGCGGCCAATGCCGTCATCCATCTGCTCGATCAGGGCAACCAGACCGGCGCGCTTGTCGCCAATTCCCGGCTCACGCTGCCTTACCTTCTCCAGCCACTCCTTCGGCGGCTGGATCGGGTCGTGCGGCGCATTGTATGCAAGATAGAGGAAGAACGGCTGCGCCCTGCCCTGTCGGCTCTTCAAATAGTCGGTCGCCCAATCGGTGAAGATGTCTGTTGCATGGCCCTTCGGATCGATCGTCTGGCGGTTGAGGCGCATGTAGTTCCGGCCATGGCGGAGATGATCGTAGTAATCGTCCATCATATCGCCCAGAAAGCCGTGGAAATGATCGAAGCCGCGGTCATTCGGCATGTCTGGCAGCTCGAGTCCCAGGTGCCACTTGCCAACGATCGCCGTCGTGTATCCCGCTTCACGGAGGCGCGCCGGCAGCATGCTGACGCGCGGGGAGAGTCGTCCCCAACTGTTATCGGCGTGTGTCCTGATCACCCCCGGCACGCCGGCGAGATCGGGATACTGTCCGGTCAGAAAAGCCGCCCGCGAGGGTGAGCAGACCGGCGCATTCGCATAAAAGTTGGTAAAGCGCATCCCCGCCCCGGCCAGCGCGTCGAGATGCGGCGTCCTGATATCTCGTGCCCCATAACCGGAGAGGTCACCATATCCAAGATCATCGACCATGATGAAGACGATGTTCGGCTGTGCGCGCTTCTGTGCCGCGCCGGTAATTGCCAGACACACAAGCAACAGCAGAGCGGAGACTGTTTTTCTGATCACCGTTGTTTTACTCCACAATAATATGACAGTCCCGGCGCGCGGGTTACACCGGGACTGTCGCCATCGATTCCCCTAGTAGATCAGCTTCAGCGCGAACTGGATCACGCGTGGCTGATTCGATTGACCACTCACCTGGCCGAAGGCTGCGCTGCCAAATGAGGTATTTGGCGGTGCGAAACGGACAGTATTGGTCAGATTGAAAAACTCGGCCCGGAACTGAAGCGCGACCCCCTCGACAAGACGCGTATTCTTGACGATCGAGAAGTCGATCCCGGAGAGTCCATCACCCCGAACACTCCCGAGTGAGCGCGGAGTCGAACCAAAGGTGTATGCCGTTGGCGCGGCAAAGGCCGCCGTATTGAACCAGCGGGTGAGTTTCTGATCGCGCATCGCAAGAAGCGGATCGCCAATCAGATTCGGACGCTGCCCACCACCCTGCGAGAAGGTCGTGTTGGTCGCGCTCGAAAAGGCCAGCGGCCCGCCACTCTGGTAGGTGTAGATTGCCGAGACCTCCCAGCCATTTACAACCCCACCAACAATCCCCTTTGGATTGAAACGACGTCCCGCCCCAAATGGAATCGAGTAGAGCCCGTTGAGCACCATTCGATGTGGCGCATCAAGCGCTGAGAGCGAACGATCGAGCCGCAGATTGTTCCAGTTCTGGAAGCCGGCGTTACTGAGCGACTCACCAGCAAACTGCCCTGTTGCCACATCGATCAGCTTCGAAAAGGTATAGGACCCGTTGAGCGTCACACCGCGATTAAAGCGTCGCTGCAAAGAGACCATTGCCGCGTGATAGGTCGATGACGCAAAGGTCTGGTTGGTTGCGACGACCGACTGAAAGTGCGGGTACGGCCGCAACAACTGCGCCCGTGCCACCGTCGCGCTTGCCAGCGGCCCGTTCGTGATCTGCCGGAAAAATGGGTTGGGAACCTGTGCCCGCAACTGATCGCCCAGCGAGAGCGCGGAATCAGGAATCTGATTCAACTCCATATCCTGCTGCAGCTTCAGCCCGCGATTGCCGGCGTATCCAACCTCAAGCAGCATCTGCCCGGGCAGCTCTCGCTGCACATTGAGATTCCACTGCGCTGAATATGACTGCCTGATATCACGGTCGGAAAAACGGATGTTTTGACCAAGGAAAGTCGCCGCCCCGAGGCTGCTGCCGGAGGGCAGGACAATCCCGGTCGGATACGGATTGTCGAGATAGTTGAGTGGCGTCACCCCATTGAGACTCGCCACCAGCGTCGTTGTCGCTTCAAATCCGGAGGTGCCAAAGGAGGCCGAGCTGCCGCCAACTCCGGTCAGCGGCGCAAAGAAGAGGCCGCCTCCACCTCTGATCACCGTCCCCGGTCGCAACTTCCACGCAAAGCCGAGTCGCGGCGCGAAGTTGTTGCGATCCGGATTCCACTGTGTCCTCGGATTGCCACCCACCCCGACAAACGAGAGCGCTCCACGCAGGTTGAGATCCGGCGTGTTGAGCGGCGGCTTTGCAGAGTAGTCAAAGTTGGCGAGCTGATTGTACCGATCGGTTCGTGGAG
>JBEIMN010000291.1:0-4784 GCA_040378705.1 Acidobacteriota bacterium | reverse complement strand
TTTTGATCTGGTTTAGTTTTAAATGGTGGATAAGGGAAGATTCGCGAATATGAAAAACAGCACAAAATCGAGGCCAATCTACAAGCACCTCTATTTTCAGGTCCTCGTCGCGATCGCGATCGGGGTGACGCTTGGCCATTTCTTCCCGACATTCTCGGCAGGTATGAAGCCGCTTGGTGACGCCTTCATCAAGTTGATCAAGATGATGATTGCGCCGATCATCTTCACTACGGTAGTAGTTGGTATCGCGAAGATCGGCGATATGAAGGAGGTTGGAAGGGTCGGGCTGAAGTCGTTGATCTACTTTGAAGTCGTCTCGACGCTGGCGCTCGTGATTGGGTTGGTGGTTGTCAATATCGTCAAGCCGGGGGTGGGGGTAAATGCCGATGTCAGCACGCTGGATACAAAAGCGGTTGAAAGTTACGCGAGCGGAGCAAAAGCCCTTTCGACGGTCGATCTGTTACTGCGCATGATTCCTGATTCGGTTGTCGGGGCTTTTGCGAGCGGTGAGATATTGCAGGTGCTGCTCTTTTCAATCCTGCTCGGTCTGGCGTTGGCGAGGTTTGGCGCAAAGGGAAGACCGCTCGTCGATCTGCTGGATCAGTTCTCACACGCGCTCTTCAACGTTATTGGCATCATCATGCATTTTGCACCGATTGGCGCATTTGGGGCGATGGCGTTCACGATTGGAAAGTATGGTATTGGCTCGCTGGTCTCGCTGGGCAAGCTGATGGCTTGTGTCTATATTACCTGCCTGCTCTTTGTGTTTCTGGTACTCGGAACGATTGCGCGATTAACAGGATTTAGTCTCTGGAAATTTTTGCGTTACATCAAGGAGGAGATTCTGATTGTGATCGGTACGTCATCGTCGGAAGCCGCGCTGCCGCGCATGATCTCGAAATTGGAGAATATTGGTTGTGAAAAGCCCGTAGTCGGGCTGGTGATACCGACCGGTTATTCGTTCAACCTTGATGGAACTTCGATCTATCTGACGATGGCGGCGGTCTTCATTGCGCAGGCGACGAATGTTCCGCTCAGTTTGAAGCAGCAGCTGGTGATTCTTGGTGTGTTATTGCTTACCTCAAAGGGGGCGGCGGCAGTTACCGGTGGTGGCTTCATTACGTTGGCGGCGACGCTTTCGACGATTGGGACAGTGCCGGTGGCGGGACTGGCGCTATTGCTGGGGATAGACCGTTTTATGTCCGAGGCGCGTGCCATCACGAATCTGATTGGCAACGGGGTGGCAACGATGGTCATTGCGAAATGGGAAGGTGCGTTGGATGAGAAGCGGATGAGATCGGTGTTGAACAATGAAACGGACGCGTTGGCGGAGGAGCCGGAAGCGGTGGCCGATGCGGAAGCGAAATTTGAGCTTCGGATAACGGATGAAAAGTAGCTGACGGTGCGATGTAAAACAGCGCCCGTTTGAGGAAGAGACCACTTTGGAATGCTTTTATTCTTCTGATCGAGAAGGGGGGGGGGCAAGATGAGAAAATTGTCACTTTTGAGTTACCTGTCTGCCAACTTTTGGGCAGCGATGCCACGGCTGCTTGGGTATTCAATTCTGCTCTTTGGGCTGTTGCTGGCTGGGCCGGTGGATCGTCAGCGGGGTGGCAGTGCGGCGGCGGAGGGGAGTGTTCTGACTGCCGGCGAGTGGCGGGGGATACGCGAGGCGCATGAGAGCTGGAAGCGTGAGGTGCGCCGGGATGGGGATGGCTGGCGGGTCTTCAATTCTGAGCAGCGCCTGACGACGACCTTTGATGGGCGTGGTTTTGAGGTGCGGACAGGGTTGGCGGAGTGGCGATGGGGATTGGAGTTGGAGAGTTATGGGGTGGGTAGTGAGCAGCGCCGGATTGGGAAGCGTCAGGCAGCGGTGAAGGTTGACGGGGCGCGGATCGGGTATGGATGGGATGAGACCATCGAGGAGTGGGTGGTCAATGAGCGTGCCGGGATTGAGCATGGATTCACGGTTCGTCGGCGTCCGGAGGGAGAGGGTCGGTTGGCGATTCGTCTGCGGGTTCGGGGTGGGATGCGGCCGGTGGGGCGGATCGGGGGGCGGAGTCTCGCCTTTGGGATCGATGGGCAGGCAGCGCGATTGGGGTATGAGAACCTGCGTGTCTGGGATGCGCGTGGGGCCGAGGTTGGCGCACGATTCGCGGGTGAGGGGCCAGATGTGATTGGGCCAAATATGATTGGACCAGATGTGATTGGGCCAGATGTGATTCGAATTGAGGTTGATGATGACGGAGCGGTCTATCCGTTGACGATCGATCCGACGATCACGCAGCAGGGGTACTTGAAGGCGAGCACGAATGGAGCTGACGGGTATGGAGATGATCATTTCGGAGCGGCGGTGGCGATCAGCGGAGATCTCGCGGTGATTGGGGCGCCTGGTGAGCGAAGCCGGGCGACTGGAGTGCAGGGGGATGAGAGCGACAACACGGCGAACGATTCCGGGGCGGCTTATGTCTTCGTGCGCAATGGAACGGGGTGGACTCAGCAGGCCTATCTGAAGGCGAGCAACACGGGCGAGAGTGACGCTTTTGGCAGTGCGGTGGCGATCTCTGGCGAGACGGTGGTGATCGGGGCCCTGCACGAGGATAGTGCGGCGACGGGGATGAATGGCAATCAGGCGGACAATGGCGCGCCTGATTCCGGGGCGGTCTATGTCTTTACGAGGAGTGGTGGAGTTTGGAGTCAGCAGGCCTATGTGAAGGCGAGCAATACGGGGATAGGAGACTTCTTTGGCGGTGCGGTTGCGATTGCCGGCGAGACGATGGTGGTTGGGGCGTTGAATGAGTCGAGCGGGGCGACGGGGGTGAATGGAAACCAGGGAGATAACGGGACGTTCACGGCTGGGGCGGCCTATGTTTTCGTGCGGAGTGGCGGTGTTTGGAGCCAGCAGGCCTATCTGAAGGCGAGCAATACAGGCGAAGGCGATCAGTTTGGCACGGCGGTTGGAATTAGTGGTGAGACGGTGGTGGTTGGCGCTTTTCTGGAGTCGAGTGGGGCGACGGGGGTGAATGGGAACCAGGGGGGACAATGGTTCGTTTGGTGCTGGCGCGGCCTATGTCTTCGTGCGGAGCGGTGGGGTGTGGAGTCAGCAGGCATACCTGAAGGCGAGTAATACGGATGCGGGGGACTTCTTTGGTCGGGCGGTGGCGATTAGCAGCGAGACGGTGGTGATTGGGGCAAGGTATGAGGGGAGCGGGGCGCGGAGTATCAATGGTGACGAGGCGGACGATAGTGTGCCGGAGGCCGGCGCAGCCTATGTCTTCGTGCGGAACGGGGCGGTGTGGAGTCAGCAGGCCTATCTGAAGGCGAGCAATGGGGCGCGAGGAAATGGGTTTGGGGCGTCGGTGGCGATTGCGGGAGGGACGGTGGTGGTCGGGGCGCGGGGAGAGTCGAGCGCGTCGACTGGTGTGAACGGTGATCAGGAAGATAACCGCGCGATCGGTTCCGGTTCAGTCTATGTCTTTGTGCGGAGCGGGACGGCGTGGAGTCAGCAGGCCTATTTGAAGGCGAGCAACACCTCGGAGTCGAGCCGGTTTGGGGTGGCGGTGGCCGTTTCCGGGGAGACGGTGATTGTTGGGGCGGATAACGAGCCGAGTTCGGCAAGGCTGGTCAATGGAGACGGAGCGGATCGGAACGCGGAGGGAGCGGGTGCGGCCTATGTCTTCGTGCGCAGCGCGGGGGCGTGGAGTCAGCAGGCGTATATCAAGGCGAGCAACACGGAAGAGTTCTATGGCCCGGACTACTTTGGTGGAGCGGTGGCAATCTCCGGGGAGACGGTCGTCATTGGGGCGTGGGGTGAGGATAGCGCGGCGACTGGAGTCAACGGGAACGAGTTGGACACGAGCGCGAAGCGATCGGGAGCGGCGTATGTCTTTGTGCGGAGCGGGACCGTGTGGAGTCAGCAGGCCTATCTGAAGCCGGGCAATACTGGGGCGGACGATAATTTCGGTTATGCGGTGGCGATCAGTGGCGAGACGGTGGTGATTGGGGCGCCGCACGAGGACAGCGCAGCGACGGGGGTGAATGGTAATCAGGGGAGTAACGGGTTGGCGGAGTCGGGGGCAGCGTATGTCTTCGTGCGGAGTGGGACGATCTGGAGTCAGCAGGCCTATCTGAAGGCGAGCAATACCGGGGCGGATGATCGATTTGGATCGTCGGTCGGGATTAGTGGAGGGCTGGTCGTGGTTGGGGCACCGCTTGAGGATAGCGGTGCGGCAGGGGTGAACGGATTGCAGGCGGATAACAGCAAGCTCGATGCGGGGGCGGCGTACCTATTCGTGCGAAGCGGGACAGGGTGGAGCCAGCAGGCTTATCTGAAAGCGAGCAACAGCGGGACGAGCGATAATTTCGGAGTGGCGGTGGCGATTAGCGGGGAGACTCTGGTGGTCGGGGCATTTGGCGAGTCGAGTCCGGCGACCGGGGTGAATGGTGATCAGTCTAGTGATGACACTGCTGACGCCGGGGCAGTGTATGTCTTCGTGCGCAGTGCGGGGGTGTGGAGTCAGCAGGCCTATCTGAAGGCGAGCAATCCAAACGATGGGGACACGTTTGGGCGAGCGGTTGCGATCTCCGGGGAGACGGTGGTTGTCGGGGCTTCTGGTGAAGACAGCACCGTGACGGGAGGTCAGTCGGAAAACATTGCCTGGCAGGCAGGAGCAGTCTATGTCTTCGTGCGGAGCGGGGCGACGTGGAGCCAGCAGGCCTTTCTCAAGGCGAGCAACGCGCGGGCTGGTCACTATTTCGGCTGGTCAGTCGCGATCTCCGGGGAG
>JBEIMN010000290.1:0-4785 GCA_040378705.1 Acidobacteriota bacterium | reverse complement strand
TGGCCAAGTTCCAGGAGTCGGCGAATACACTCCAGGCTTTCGTCGACCGTGCTCCGGCCGAGGATCCGCGCCTTGCCGAGGCCAAGGTGGTCATCAAGGATCTTATCGTCGGCAACAACCTTGAAGCACCCAAGTCGCTCGATAAGAAGGGTGGCAAGGCTCCGGCGAAGAAGAAGCCCTAGCCCGATTCATCATCGCAATCGAGAGTCAGAAAAAAAAGGTGGAGGCGTCCAAGCGCCTCCACCTTTTTTTCTATTTCGCTGGTTTCACGGTTGAAAATTGACGGTCGATTGAACATCGTCACAACCAGTCTGCCCCGGCACTACTCCCCATGCCGGCTTCAACCACTCGTTTGGGTCGAATTATTGGCTAATTTGAAATCAGATCTGTTATAATTCGGGCACTTTGAATCAAAACTCCGGGCTAATCTCCGGTTCAAAACTCTGACCAGGTCTTTATGCGGGTAACAGACCAGTTAAGCGGGAGTTTTTTGCAGTGCAGTTTTGACGAGAAGTTCACGGGTGAGGGTAGATTATGTCAGCACAAATTTCAGCAGGCTCCGGAGTTCCGGCTTCGACCGATTACCGCACGGCATATCTCCGAGTGGTGGTAGTAGCCCTCTGCCTGCTGATGCTGTTGGTGGGCACTTGGGTGGGTCTCGTACTTGGCCGCGTCGATCGACGAGCCAGCGCCGCGCCCCCGGAGCTCAAATCATCGTTCACCGAAGTTGCGAGCGCCATCGAGCCCGCGGTCGTCAATATTTCAACGGTTACCAAGCCCTCCGACAACCAGCCGGGTGCAACCGGTCAGGACGAAGACTCAACTCGCGAGGGGCGCGCGCCATCAGGGCGCGAAATGCCCAAAAGTGGCACCAAAAGAGGGAATGGATCGGGAGTGATCATCGACCCCTCCGGTTATATTCTGACCAACAACCACGTCATTGAAGGCGCGGATCGAATCCGGGTAAAGCTTGACGATGGCACTGATCTTCGAGCTCAGCTCGTCGGTGCCGACCGCGAAACAGATCTTGCCGTTATTAAAATCGAACCGCCGCGCAAACTCCAGGCAGTCCGCATCGGCGACTCCGAGAAGATGCGTGTCGGCGACTGGGTTCTCGCGATTGGCGCGCCTTTCGGCTTCGAGCAGACTGTCACCGCCGGGATCATCAGCTCCACCAACCGGGACTCGAACGACCTCTACCATCGCGTTGGATTCCAGTTCTTCCTCCAGACAGATGCCGCAATCAATCGTGGGAATTCGGGTGGCCCACTAATCAACCTCGCCGGCGAGGTGATTGGAATCAATACCGCCATCGCCACGAGCACCGGCGACTACAATGGAATCTGTTTTGCGCTTCCCTCATCCGAGGCGCTGCTCGTCTATCGTCAACTTGTTCGCGACGGACGCGTGACACGCGGATTCCTCGGGGCGCTGACCGAACGCGTCACCCCGCAAATAGCTAAAATATTTGGACTGCCAGTCCCGAACGGCGCAATTGTCAGTAATGTCAGTGAAAAAATGGAGGTTGACGGGGCAGTGGTCGAGAGTCCGGCCGCCCGCGCCGGCTTGAAGGCCAGGGATGTGATCATTGAATTCAATGGTGACCGCATTCGGGATGATGGCGACCTCGTCAGGAAAGTCGCCGTAACACCGGTCGGAACAAGCGCCCCGCTCCGAATCTATCGTGCAGGTAAAGAGCTGAACCTGACGGTCACAATCGGTCGCCGGCCCGGTCGGATTTCAGCGGAGACGGATCGCGCGCGACGCGACCCCGCCGATCCGTCCGTCTCCGCTGACCGCCGTGGAAGCACTCTCGGAATCAGAATCGAGTCGATCACCCCGCAGATCGCCCGGCAAAAGGAGCTCGGCAATCTTCGCGGTTGCCTCGTCCTGCGCGTCGAGCCCGGCAGCATCGCGGATGACGCCGAACTCAAAGCCAATGACATCATCGAAGAGATCAATCGACAACCAGTCCGTGACAACGATGGGTTGAAACGGATTCTCAATCAGTTACGGTCCGGTGATCCGATAGTCTTACAGGTCTACCGTGAGAATCTGAATCCCGTTCCGCGAATATTTTTGTCGCTATCCAAACCGTAAAAGACCCCGACGCCGAAATAACAAACGAGGAGGCTGTTACAGAGCCATGAAAACCAGACTATTTTCCCGCTTCGGAAAAATTTTAATGATCCTGACGCTGATCATTACAGCATGCTGCCTGTGGGAACCAGCACAGACTTCGGTCGATGCCGCGAGATCTCGTGGCCGAGCGAGTCGGGCACATCGTGGCAAAAGAAAGTCCGGGCGCCGATCAAGGCTCAGACGAGGCGTCGTCAAGCGCCGTGTTCCGGCACGGACGTCGCTCCGCGCCCCATCTCCGGGATCATATCCGATCGCTCCGGACAAGATCGAGGTGATCGAACACAGCCCGTCCGAGACAGCAAGTTATCATCTTATTCCGACACTGCCCCGGACATCGCCGCGCATGACCGCTTCCCTGACAGATCAGGACGACAATCCCACTATTTCAGTCTCGAGACGGCGCATCAACGTCCGGATCGACAGTGAAAGAGTGACTGAGATTCAGATGGCTTTGCGAAAGCGTGGACTCTATCCGGGAGACCCGACGGGGACTTACGATGAGGAGACGATCAATGCGATGATCCAATTCCAGAAGAGTGAAAAAGTCCCGGCGACCGGCTATCCGACCGCACACTCGCTCAACCGACTCGGCCTGGTAAGATAGGCCAGAGCCAGCTACTTCAGTTGGCTCACTTCAGTTGGCTCACTTCAGCTTATCGATCAGCAGCAGAAGTCGATCAGCATGATTGCGGGCGATGAGAGGAACGCTCTCATCGCCCTTCAGACTGGCAAGCATGCCGACAAATCGATGCGGATCGGTAATATTGTGCGATTTCAGCTCCCCTTCGAGAATCCGCAGTTGAGCCGGCATCGATATCGGATCAGTAGCCCGTACCGCCTCCATCTCGAATATCCGGTTCTCCTGCGTCGCCAGCCCGCGAAAAATCTGAACCAACTGGTTCAGTGCTCCATTGTCCGTATAATTAAACGTCGTAGTCCGTTCGCGACCACCCCGCCTTGCAGTCAAAGTCATCGTCCCAAGGTGGGAAAAGTCCTTCTTGTGCTGATAATTTTCGGTCGAATCGAAGAATGCCAACTGGTCGATCAGTCCCTGAATCTCACCGGTCACCCGTGGTGAGACATCGAAGTCGAGCGTCTGTTCGTCCATATCCTTCTTTTTGAAACGGTAGTGTCCACGCCCCGATGGCTCGATCAGCACCTCCTGATATCGGACGATGAACCTTTCATTCTCGAAGTAGTAACGGTAAGCGAGCTGATCCGCTGACAATTCGCGGATAGCTGGTGACCGGACATCCGGGATCTGGCCAACCGCCAGTCCTCCGCGGACGATCCCGGCCACCAATCTCGCGGTGAGCGGTCTCACCTCGGGAAGCGGAGCCTGACCAAACCCGTTCGACGGTGCGAAGAGGCAGAAAGAGATTAAGATTGCGTATCTGAGCATCGGATCCTGTCTTCGGTCACCTTTCGGTTGACTGCTTTTCGGCGGCGGCGGTCGGCTCTTTCTTCTTACCGTAGGGTGAGGCGAGGAAGGCCTGCGCGGCTGCCTGCGCGTTATCGTAGTCGTTGCCGTTACTGACCGCTTTGTTATATTCGGCGACCGCTCTTTCGCGCTGGCCGATCATATCCCAGCAATTTCCGCGATAGACATAGGACCAGACCTCGATCCAGTCAGGTCGCAGTGATCCATTCAGCCCCTGATCGAAGGCATCGAGTGCCTTATTCCAGTTTCGCTGCGCAACGTAGAGGAGTCCAAGGTTGTACCAGGCCCATGAATTGCTGCGATTGAGCTTGATCGCCGCCTGGAATTGCTGCTCAGCCTCGACGTACTCCTGCTCCCGAAAATGTTCAATGCCGCGGCGAACGATAACCCCCTGACGCAACTCTTCCGAACTGCGGAGAAGGCGTGCGTCAGGATCGACGATCACCTCGAGCGGCTTGCTCTTCGAGAGGATATCGAAATCGGCCGATGTCCCCTTCATCGCCAGGGTCTGGCGTTCATTTCCCGACTCCGTTCTGAGGAGAATCTCAACCGGCATTTCGAAGGTATCAAGATCCTGCCGGACCGTTCCCGGAACACGAAACCCATCACGCGTCCGCAGGACACGGTAATCGGCCCGAAACTCCGGCACACCGGTCGAGTCGATCCACTGCCCGAAAAAGAACCGCAGATCACGCCCGGCGGCCTTCGAGGCGAAGGATTCAAACTCATCGAGGGTGATATTCCGACCGGTGTATGCCTTGTAGTAATCACGCAACATCCGGTCGAAGGTTTCTGCGCCCATCAACTGGCGGAGCATGCTCAGAACAAGTGCGCCCTTGTAGAATATGACCGACCGAAAAGCGGCCGACTGGTCATCGAGCTGCGACGGGGCGGATCTGATCGAGGCGCTCTGCTCGAAAGCCAGCGCCTTCTCCAGCTCAGCCTGCAGCGACTGCTTCGAAAGGGTCTCATTTTCGCGATCGATGACGTAGAGGATCGTGCTGAACTCCGCCAGCCCCTGGGATAGAAGCGTATCATCGAAAGACTTCAGGCCGACTGTCTGCCCCCACCACTGGTAGGCAACCTCGCGCGCCAGTTTTTCGTCTAGGCCAGCCGTCAGGACACGCGGGGAGAGAAACAGGATGCCGGCGCCGGAATAGGCTTCGAGCGTCTCATCATCGGTCTCGACGACAATCAGCTTG
>JBEIMN010000289.1:0-4797 GCA_040378705.1 Acidobacteriota bacterium | reverse complement strand
TCCGCAAATAATTTTAATTTAACTGGATCTAATTAGCAGGTTACATTCGTGCCACCCCGTTCGCCCGTAAAACGATTCCCGTTGGGATCGTCTTACGGGCGAATCTGTTTTTCCAGCCACTATTACCGGCTCGATCGATTCAAGAAGGATAGACTTTGATGGCTGGCCTCCCGAGGTTGACTTGTTGTTGGAGTCTGCTGATAATCCTCGCCGGTACATCCCGCGCTACATTTCATATTCTGGTTACACGCTGGTCATGCTCCTGAAGAAGTAGAGATGGGGCATGGTCGTATCGTTACTGACCATGGTCCGGGCCGAAAGAGTTGTCTGTATCTTCTGTCGGCAATTTAATAGTCGTCGGTTCAGTCGTATTGTTGCGGAATGCTCTCATATTGACAGGTCTTCTTATGCAAGTCGAGTATAAGATTTTATCTGGTGACGATGATGGTTTGTGATTCATCTTCACCATTTTCGGGACTGGAATTTTCAGGAGGTTACGATGAAGTTTCTGAAAGGGCTGATGCTGACGGTATTGATCCTTTTTGGTGGGCGGGGAATTGGATGGGGGCAGGCGGTTAACGGAACTATGCTGGGGTCGGTAAACGATTCGAACGGGGCCGCTGCCGTAGGTGCGACAGTGACCGCGACAGAGACGCGAACAAGCATTGTCTTGACGACGACGACCAATCAGGATGGCAACTTTGTCTTTGCGAATCTCAAGAGTGGTGTCTACCGGATCGAGGCCTCACAGACCGGATTTAAAAAGGTTGTGCGAGACAATGTCGTGGTCGATGTGAACACGACAATCCGGGTCGATCTGGCGATGCAGATTGGAGATGTGAGCGAAACGGTGACGATCGAGGCGGGGGCGGCGGTGCTGCTTCAGACGGACCGTGCGGATACCGGGCGGCTGATCGTGACGAAGCAGGTGGCGGAGTTGCCGCTTGGCTTCAATCGTAATTTTCAGGGTTTGCTGATCACAGTGCCGGGAGCGACACGTCCTTCGCGACCGCACTCGGAGTTCTTCAATCCACAGGACAGTCTCGAATCGAAGGTCAACGGACAGTCGCGACTCTCCAACAATTTTATGATCGAGGGTGTCGACAACAACCAGAAGACTGGATTGCTGACGGTGCTGATTCCGGCGGCGGACGCAATCGAGACGGTCAGTGTTTCGACCAGCAACTTTGACGCCGAATTGGGACGTGCTGGTGGTGCAGTCAGTTCGGTGACGCTCAAGTCCGGAACGAACGAGATTCACGGCAGTGCCTGGTTCTTCGGCAACAACGAGAATACGCGTGCGCGGGACTATTTCACCGGCAATCGTGCACCGACACGCTATCGTCAGGTTGGTTTCGCAGTTGGTGGGCCGATCATCAAGAACAAGCTCTTCTATTTTGGAGATTATCAGTACACGAACGACAAGCTTGGTAAGGTGACACGTTCGGTTATCCCGATCGCGCAGTGGAGGGCGGGAGATTTCAGCAACGTGGCGACGAAGATCTATGATCCACTGACCGGGGCGGCAGATGGAACGGGTCGGACACAATTCGTAAATAACATCATTCCGGCCAACCGGATCAGTCCGATTGTGACAAAGATGCTCGCGTTTCTGCCGGCGCCGAATATTGCGAACGCAGCGCTTGGTCAGCCTAACTTTGTCGTCAATACAGTTCGTGAGCGGACGACACACCAGTTTGATACGAAGATCAACTACAATATGACGGAGAAGGACGCATTTGCCGTCAGGTTCAGTTATCAGCAGCCGAAGCTCTTCGATCCGGGGTCATATGGCGTTTACGGAGGCCCGGCGAATGGAGGCTTCGCTGGAAGCGGAGTCCAGGACGTGATCAGTTCGGCAGTCAATTACACGCGAACCTTCAGTCCGACGCTGATTCTGGAGCTTCGAGTCGGGGTCAACTGGTACCACAACGTCGCGGTGACACAGGCTGATGGATTGAAGACCTCGGAAGAGGTCGGAATCAAGGGAGTCAACGTCAACAAGACTGCCGATGGACTGACGCAGATTAATATTACAGGGTTCAGTGGGCCGGTGCTTGGTTTCTCAGCGAGTCTGCCGTGGGATCGTGGCGAGACGACCAATATCTTTTCCGGGATCGCAACCAAGACACTTGGTAATCACACGATCAAATTTGGCGGTGAGTTCCGGAAGAACCGGGATTTTCTGTTCCAGGTTCAGGACAATGGTGGGACGCGCGGCCGCTACAACTTTGGAGGAGCGCAGACGGGATTGCCGGGTGACTCAGCGGCGCTCAACGGATTGGGCAATGCGTTCGCGGCGTTCCTGCTCGACCTTCCGAACAGCGCCGGACGCGATCTGACGGTAATCGATGAGCCGGGAACGCGCCATCGTGCCTTTTTCTCGTTCATTAACGACAAATGGCAGGTTTCGAAGAGGCTGACGCTCGACCTCGGACTGCGGCACGAATTCTATCGTCCCCACCGTGGCATCAATATCAAGGGCGGTCTCTCGAACTATAATATCAACAATAACACCCTCGAGGTTACGGGCTTCGGAAATGTGCCGGACAATGTCGGAGTGCGCAGCTACTACAAGAACTTCGCCCCACGGCTTGGAGCGGCGTTCCGCCTCTCTGACAAGACTGTGATCCGGGCCGGTTTCGGGACGAGTATCATTCCATTTCCGGACAACCGTTACGCCTTCAACTTCCCGGTCAAGCAGAACAATCAGTATAATCCGGCGAATCAGTTCGCGGCGGCTGGCTCGATGCAGGCGGGATTGCCCGCTCCACAGGCTTTTAGTGTTCCGAATGATGGGATAATTCAGGCGACGACATCGATCCTGCTCAATCAGGGATTCTTCTTTGTTCCGCCCAATCTGCGTGAGGCCCGACTTCATTCTTACAATACAGCTTTTCAGCGGGAGCTTTTCTGGGGGCTGACAGGAGAGGTCGCGTATGTTGGCAACGTCGCGCATGGGGTCATTGCCGATTTCAATCTGAATGCGGGGATGGTGCCAGGTCAGGACAACGCCGGACGTCCATACTTCACGAAGTTTGGAAAGACGGCTTCGGTACAGACCTGGTATCCGACCGACACCAACTACAATTCGCTTCAGTTCAAGGTTGATCGGCGGTTCAAGAATGGGTTCCTGGTCACTAACAGTTACACACGTGGTCGCGCGATCAACTATTCTGACGATAATGGTGGAGTTGGGACGCCGGCCAATCCGGAACTGAGCCGGGGGCTTGCCAGTTTTAATCGTCGTCATATGTACAATGCGACCTTTGTCTGGGACATTCCCTTTGCGAATAAGAGTCCGAAATTGATTCGGGCGATCTTTGGTGGCTGGCAGTTTTCGGGTGTCTTCTCGGCGCAATCGGGTGCGCCGATCAATTTTACGGCGAATGCCGCGACGTTGCGGGCGCCCGGGAATACACAGCGACCGGATCTGACCGGGACTCCGACGGTATATGGTAAGATTGGCCCCGGGGAACTCTATTTTGATAAGAGTGTTTTTGCGGCGCCGGCGGCCAATACTTTTGGGAATATGAGGCGTAACGATTCGATTACCGGACCTGGTTACACGAATCTTGACGGGACGATGATCAAGCGATTCCGCTTCACGGAGCGGATTGGGGCGGAGATTCGCGTCGATGCGCTGAATGTGACCAATAGTCCGAATTTCGTCAATCCCGATGGTACCTTTGGCAACCCGACCTTTGGTCAGGTCAACACGACGATCGGTGGTGAACGGCTGGTTCGCTTTGGGGCGCGAATAACGTTCTAATGATAATTGTTTAGTGGTGGTATAACGGGACGATTGGGACGGATGGGGCACGCAGGATTTTTTCGCTGAAAGTAACTTTTCAGGGAGAGATCAGGACTGTTCCGTCTGGTCCAATCGTCCCAACAAATTAGTAAATGATTAATTCAGGATCAGTTCTGATCGAAGTCACGCGAGGCTGCCTGACAGAGTCGACGCATCGCGGCGCGATCGTCGTTGTTGATGCCGAAGGGACGGTACTAGCGAGTACTGGTGCGATCGATACCCGGACGTATTTTCGATCGGCAGCCAAGCCGTTTCAGGCAATACCGCTGCTCACCTCGGGCGCGGCATCCCGATTTGGCTTGAACACGCGTGAGCTGGCGGTCATCATCGGGTCGCATGGCGGGGAGGCCATTCACCTCGAAACGGTCAGTGCGATTCTGCGGAAGGTTGGGCTGACCGAAGATCTATTGCAGTGTGGAACGCACACACCGTTTGACAGCCTGGCGGCGAAGGAGCTGCGTGCCGCCGGACGCAAGCCGGGATTGCTTCACAACAACTGTTCCGGCAAGCATGCCGGGATGCTGGCGCAGGCCGTTCATCGCGGGCTTTCGACGGCTGACTATCTTGACCCGAACCATCCGATACAGCGCGAGATACTTGAAGTGATTGCGGACTTCAGTGGCGAATCAGCGGCGGAGATTGCCATTGGCGTCGATGGATGCAGTGCCCCGGTCTTTGGGCTCAGCCTTTTGGGCATGGCGCGAAGTTACGCCCGACTGGTCAACCCGCTGGCCAACTCGTTGAATGGTGCCGGGCAGAGGCGGCAGGCGGCGGAGCGCGTCGTCGCGGCGATGCTCGAATTTCCGGAGATGATCGCCGGAACGAGAGGGCGGCTCGATACGGACCTGATGCGCCACTTGCCGGGGCGTCTTATCTCGAAGGTTGGGGCGGAGGGGGTCCAGTTGCTTGGAGTACTGCCGTGTCCGCAGTTTCCGGCCGGGGCGGGAATTGCGATCAAGATCGAGGATGGGGACATAAGGCGG
>JBEIMN010000288.1:0-4802 GCA_040378705.1 Acidobacteriota bacterium | reverse complement strand
GCAATCAGCTCCTCAGTCGGTGAATGCGGACTGATCAAGCGCGCAAAGGGCAGCGCCGCGAGCCGGATCAGATTGATATCCTCGATCAGCACCCCCTCAATCGCCGCCCCCATCTCCGCCGCAAGGTGGACCGCCGCCCTGACCAGCTGCGGACTCGCCGTCGCACTGTCGAGCGCGACCCTTATTGTCAGGCCAATTGGAGGACCAACCGGTGAGCCATTCGGAATCTCTGCTGGGTTTGAATCTGATTGCGAGCGGGTCATTTCTCCCTCTCATTTCCCGAGGACTGGCCAAAGGAGATCCGTTTTTCGGCCAGCTCGATCAGCCGAACCTCGACGCGCTGATTGATGCTTCCAAACGGGAACTTGCCTTCGACGTCGCGATCTCCCGCCGGAAGTCCGGTCAGAATCTCGATCCCCTGGTCGATACTCCCAACCGGAAATATCCGAAACTGGCCGGCGGCAACCGCCTCGACAACGTCACTCCGCAGCATGAGATGCCTGACATTGGAGGCCGGGATCAGGACTCCCTGCTCGCCGGTCAGTCCACGACTCCGGCAGAGATCGAAATAGCCCTCTATCTTTTCGTTGACACCGCCGATCGCCTGAACTTCGCCGTGCTGATTGACCGATCCGGTAACGGCGAATGACTGGCGTATCGGCACTTCGGCGAGGGCAGAGAGAAGTACATAGAGTTCGGCGGATGATGCGCTATCCCCCTCCACTCCGCCATAAGATTGCTCAAAGACGAGACTCGCCGAGAGGGAGAGCGGATAATCGATCGCGTACCTGGAACCGAGAAAGCTTGAAAGGATCATCACCCCCTTCGAGTGGATCGGACCACCGAGCGCGACTTCACGTTCGATGTCGATCACCTCGCCACGGCCAAGCCTGACCCGCGCCGTGATTCGTGTCGGATGACCGAAGGAGAACTGGTTGAGCATAATGACCGAGAGGCCATTGATCTGGCCGACGCGCTCACCCGATGTGTCGATCAGAATCGTCCCCTCCCGGATCTGTTCAAGGTAACGGGTTCTCATCCGATCGGCGCGCCGGTTCTGGGCATCGATCGCCTGCTGAATATTTCTGGCAGTGACCGCTTTCAGGTCCTCCCCGGCCGCCCAGTAGTCTGCCTCACGGAGCAGATCGGCAAGCGTCATCGTGTGTGTCGAGAGCCGTGCGGCATCGCCAGCCATGCGCGAACTCTGCTCGATGACGCGGGCGACGGCGGTCCGGTCGAGTGGCAGGAGCCCCTCCTTCCGTGCGATCGAGCCGATTGTCCGCGCGTAGAGGAGGTGGCTCTCGTCGGTCCGCGGCATCTCATCCTCGAAATCGACGGCGACCTTGAAGAGTTCGCTGAAATCCGGATCATACTGACTGAGCAGGTAGTAAAGCCTGCGCTCGCCAAGCAGCACAACCTTGACCGATAGCGGGATTGGCTGTGGCTCGATCGAGGCGGCACTAATCATTCCAAGCATCTGGCCGAGCGACTCGATCCTGATCTCAGACGAGCGAAGTGCCCGCTTCAATCCCTCCCACGCGTAGGGTTGCTGCAAAATCTTATAAGCATCGAGCAGCAGGTAACCACCGTTTGCACGATGGAGCGCGCCGGCCCTGATCAGGTTGAAGTCGGTAACCATGGCCCCGAGATGAGAGAGGTATTCGACCTGGCCGATCAGGTTTGGGAAGGTTGGATGATCCTCATAAATTACTGGCGCGCCAGAATCCTTTTCGTGTGTCACGAGAAGGTTGACCTGGTAACGGCGAAAGGCGAAGGAGCCCTTTCCGGTTGGCTGCTGCGGCCCGCCCATCAGCGCGGCGATCGACGGATCCTGCGGCTTGATGAAGTCGTCGACATTTTCGATCACATCCTGCTGGATGGCATCGAGATAGCCGACGATCTCCGGAGTTGCGTCATACTTTCGACGGAGGTCATCGATCAGGTGGCCAACTTCGAAGGTGGTCACCTCACGGTTGAGCTGTTTGATCTTTTCGTGCCCCTCGCGCCGCCACTGCGGGCTCTGGCGAATGATGGCCTGGAGCTTCTCCTGAAGTTCAGCAATCACGGTCGTGATCTTCTTCTGCTCCTCGGGAGGGAGTTTCTCGAACTGCTCCGGTGTCAGGACCTCTTCCTTGAGAACCGGGGCGAGGACAAAGCCTGTCGGGGTGTGGAGCAGCGCGACCCCCTTCTCCTGCGCCTCCTGACCAAGCGCGCGGAAAGCGTTCTCGTGCCGTTCCTCGATCTCTTCGTCGATCGCCTGCCGGCGGGTCCGGAAACTCTCGGTCTCGAAAGCAGCCGGAATTGCTGTTCGCAGCTCTTCGACAAGTTTCTCGACATCCTTCTGGAGCTCGCGTCCGCGGCCGGGGGGAAGCTCGAGACGCACCGGGTTGGTCGACTGCACGAAGTTGTTGATGTAGCAGACGTCATTCGGCGTCGCCTCACGCGCCGCCTGCTCGGCGATGAAGCTGCGGACCATCGTGTGCTTCCCCGTTCCGGACGGGCCACGGGCGAAGAGATTGTAGCCCTCACGCCGGATCCCGATACCGAACAGCACCGCCTCGACTGCCCGCTCCTGCCCGATCATCTCGCTCATCTCATCGAGATCGGCGGTCGTGCCAAATGAAAATTGCTCCGGATCACAACGATGATAGAGCTCTTCCTTAGTCAGTAGTTTCATAATATTCCCGGTTGATGGAATGCCTGCTCCAATCCCTGAAAGCAATCCCTGAACGGCAGGGATTTATTCTGCTGGTCTGCTCGGCCATATCGCACTCAGACTACCACTTTTGACAAACCGCGACCAGCCTGACACGTTTAACGATCCTGGTTAGGCCAGAGAACTATTGGTGGAACGATTAGCGAGGAAATGATTGATTGATGGACTTTTCGGTGTTTAAACTTTATAACATCATCATTCTGCTTAAGTTGAACCTGGTGTTGAAAGGGTGGAGATTGCCGATGTATTTTCCGAGTAAGAGACTATGCCTGCTGGTATTGGCGTTGCTGCTGATGCTGCCGGCTGTTGATGGCCAGACGCCGATGTCGCGGGAGGCGATGCTTGAACGCGCGCGTGCGCTCGAGCTCAAAACAGGCTATGAGCCACCGCCGGGAGAGGCGCTCGAGCATCATGCCTCTGGCTATGCCAAGGTGATCTGCTCGGCAGTCTTCATCACCGGGCTCGATCCCGACTTTGCGGCGGAGAATGTCGGCTACTTCACTGCCCCATACGCAGAGCGGAAGAAGCTGGGCCGGCCGGTCATCGACCGCGTCGCAAAGCGTGTCAGCGTCAGACTGCCGAACGGAGTCGAGCGTGTCGCGCTCTACACTGGCGATCAGGGCTGTGTGACGCTGCCGAAGGGGGTAACGAAGCTCGGCTTCACGCCGGTCAAGGTGGCGCGGAGCCTCCCAAACGCCACGAACGCCGCTGAAGCATTAAAGATGGCGTGGCCAATGGGTGACCGGCTGCCGCAAGCGGGGCCAAAGGGCGTCGATATGGCCAGGGTACAACAGGCGCTCGACGCCGCGTTCGAGCCGGCAAGCGGGCAGACCGCCGCCTTCGTCGTCACCTGGAAGGGGCAGTTGATCGGGGAGCGCTATGCGACCGGCATCAATTACCAGACCCCGCTCGAGAGCTGGTCGATGGGCAAGAGCCTCTCGGCGACAATTATGGGAATTCTGATCCGGCAGGGAGTCTACGACCTATGGCAGCCAGCCCCGATTCCGGAGTGGCAGCAACCGGGCGACCCACGCGCGAAGATCCGGATCGCCGATATCCTGCATATGTCGAGCGGGCTGCGCATCCGCGCACCACAGGATCCCGATTACGACGCGAGTGGCGGCTATCCTGACCATCTCTACCTCTACACCGGAACGGTCGATTCATTCAAATACGCGGCAACGCGCCCGCTCCAGTGGCCGCCGAACACGGTTGGGCGCTATCGTAACACCGATCCGGTGCTGATCAACTATCTCAACCGGCTCGGAATCGAGAAGCAGAAGGAGGTCTACCACACCTTTCCGCAGCGAAGGCTCTTTGACAAGCTGGGGATTCGGACGATGGTGATGGAGACTGACCCTTACGGAAACTTCCTGACGCAGGGTTACGAGTTCGCTTCGGGGCGCGACTGGGCACGGCTTGGCAACCTTTACCTTCAGGATGGAGTCTGGAATGGCGAGCGAATTCTGCCGGAGGGTTATGTCAGGTTTGCCAGCACGCTCGCGCCGGCGTGGGAGGCCGATGGACGCCCAATCTACGGTGGCTTCTTCTGGCTCAATGGCAATGACGAGTTCCCGGTGCCGCGTGAAGCCTACTTCATGGCCGGCGCGGGCGGGCAGTACACGATGATCATTCCGTCGCACGATCTGGTCGTCGTCCGGCTTGGCCACTACAAGGGCGCGACGGATGGCGAGAAGGCGCTCAAGCGTGCGCTGGCGCTGCTGCTGGAAGCGGTGCCAGTCAGAAAATAGTCATAAGTAATAAAAGCGGGGTCAACCGCAAAGTAAAACTGCAGGGAAAATTCACCATGGCGTGGTGAATTTTCCCTGCAGAGAACGAATCCGCCCGCCCTTTTCATTTCACCTCATTTCAATCTGAAGCAGTTCAGAATTGCTGTCATGGTGGGCTTTTGCAAAGTCTACTTTTTCCGGGTCGATCGCACTTTGCGAGGGATAGCCTGGGTGCGCGGGCCTGCGGCCCCCATTTCTTCACCATTCACGGCGGCCACTCAGCAAAAGCAGCACCACGCCCGGCGCTGACAGCAGTCTCTGCGCGCCATTTTATCTCAAAGTGGCTCTGTGCCGGG
>JBEIMN010000287.1:0-4802 GCA_040378705.1 Acidobacteriota bacterium | reverse complement strand
GTCGAGGTGACGCTTGTCCACGGCGAGGACATAGAGGCCGTGGATGCCGCTCTCGAACATGCCAATAGTTGAGGCCAACAATTGAGGCCAATTGACTGGCGGAGTGAACAACAGCTGTAAGTGCTCTGTGTCTCCCCCACCCAAATTGACCGCTGAAAGGGTGTTAAACAATTATGTTCAATCTGACCGGACAGATCGCGCTCGTCACGGGTGGCTCACAGGGAATTGGCCGCGCGACGGCGCTGCTGCTTGCAGAGCTTGGGGCCGACGTCGCGGTCATGGCACGCTCGATCGACAAATGTGAGTCCGTCGCCGCCGAGATCAGAGACCTCGGCCGCCGCGCAGTGGCGGTGCCGGGCGATCTTGGCCAGGCTGACCAGATCAAAGCGGCCGTCGAAAAGACCGCCGCCGAACTCGGTCCAATCTCGATCCTTGTCAACAACGCCGCAATCACCCGTGACGGGCTTCTGCTTCGAATGAAGCTCAATGACTGGAACGAGGTGATCAACACCGATCTCACCGGAGTATTTCTGATGATCCAGCAGGTGCTGCCGATGATGACCAAAGCTCGGCGTGGACGGATCATCAATCTCACCTCGGTCGTCGCCCAATCGGGAAATGTCGGGCAGGCAAACTATATCGCCGCCAAGGCGGGAATCATCGGTCTGACCAAGGCGGTCGCACGTGAATACGCCTCGCGGCAGATCACCGCCAACGCCGTCGCTCCCGGTTATATCGAGACACCGATGACCGCCGTACTCTCAGAGAATGTCCGGCAGTCGATGACTTCACAGATCCCCCTCAATCGTCCAGGAAGCGATCAGGAGGTCGCCGCCGCGGTTGCTTTTCTCGCCTCGAATGAGGCAGGCTATATTACTGGTCAGGTAATCAACGTCAACGGTGGAATGTATATGTAATCCAGTCATTCACCAAACTCTACAGGAGGAACCAATGGAAGATACGGTCGCTGCAACTATTCAGGCAAAGGTTTTCAAGCTGATAAGCGAAGAGCTTGGCGTCGAAGAAGGTGATGTCACCCTTGGCGCGACGTTCATCGACGATCTGGGCGCCGATTCGCTCGACACGGTTGAGCTGATCATGTCGCTCGAGGAAGAGTTCGGAATTGAGATTCCGGACGAGGCGGCGGAGAAGATTCTCACCGTCGGCGACGCGGTCAGCTTCATCGAAGCGCACCTTGGCGACAAGGCTCCCAAGCAGGATAAGTAGAATTCGCCATACATACGCCACTAAAGACACATGTCGCCATTTTTGACGCTTGTGTCTTTTTGTGGCTTGATTGATCAATTTCTCGACGTCTCCCCGGTCCTGAGCTGATGAACAGTCAGACCGGCCACTAAAAAAAATTTGATATCTGGCGGGAAGAATCCATATGAGTAAAAGACGCGTTGTGATCACCGGAGTCGGAATGGTCAGCCCATTGGGCAACACGACGCCCGAGACCTGGGAAGGACTGCTTGCCGGAAAGAGTGGGGTCGGACCGATAACCCGCTTTGACGCGAGCCAGCATCGGGTTCGATTCGCGGCTGAGACAAAGAATTTCGATCCACTCAACTTTGTCGAGAAGAAGGAATTGAAGAAGATGGACTATTTCATCTTCTATGCTATTGCGGCGACCCGGGAGGCGATGGCCGATTCAGGTCTGAAGATTACGCCTGAAAATGCCGAGCAGGTTGGCACCTTCATCGGGAGCGGCATTGGTGGATTCGGTGTCTTCGAGCGTGAGCACACCAAGCTGATTGAGGGTGGCCCGGGTCGGATCTCGCCATTCTTCATCCCGGCCTCGATCGTCAATCTCGCGTCGGGGTATGTGTCGATCCAGCACGGTTTGAAGGGACCAAATTCGGCGACGGCGACGGCCTGCAGTTCGGGGTCGCACGCGATTGGTGACAGTTTCAAGATCATCCAGCGTGGTGACGCGATTGCGATGGTCTGCGGTGGAACAGAGGGGGCGATCACGCCGATGTCGGTTGGCGGGTTCGCGGCAATGCACGCCCTCTCGACACGCAACGACGATCCGCAGCGCGCGTCGCGCCCATTCGACAAGGATCGCGATGGCTTCGTCATCGGCGAGGGTGCAGGCATCCTTGTGCTGGAGGAGTACGAGTACGCAAAGGCACGCGGGGCGCGGATCTATGCCGAAATTGTCGGATATGGGATGACGGCTGACGCCTACCACATTACATCACCATCCGAGGACGGCGATGGAGCGCGGCGTGTCATGCTGAAAACGATCGCCGATGCCGGAATCGATCCGAAGGAGGTCGATTACATCAACGTTCATGGGACATCGACTCCAGCCGGGGACGTGCTTGAAACGATCGCGATCAAGCGTGCATTCGGAGAGCACGCCTACCAGCTCGCGGTCAGTTCAACCAAGTCGATGACCGGTCACCTGCTGGGTGGCGCGGGTGGACTGGAGGCCGGAATCACCGCGCTATCGGTTCAAAACCAGATCCTGCCGCCGACGATCAATCTCGACAATCCGGATGAGGCGTGTGATCTCGACTATGTCGCACACACCGCGCGCAAGACGAAGGTGACCTATGCCCTCTCGAACAGTTTCGGGTTTGGGGGAACCAACGCCGCGCTGCTCTTCAAATCGATGGAGCCGCGAGACTAAGACGATCGGACAGCTTTTTCAGCGGGCCGGAAATTGGCAGGAGATGAACAATCCTGCAATTTCCGGCCCGTTTTCGTTTGGGTGGAGAAAAATCGATTCCGGGTGATCGATTCCGGGTGTTGTAAAAGGGGCAGGGTGATCGCATTTTGCGAGTGGAAATCCTGTGTGCGCGGGCCTCCTGGCCTGTCTTCACCTTTCACAGCGGCCAATCAGCGGCACTCAGCAGTAGCAGGGCGAGGTCAAGCACTGACAGCAGTCTCTCTGCTCCGTTTTTCTCAAAGCGGCTCTGTGCAAAAGACATGCGGACCGGAGGTCCGCGCACCCAGGCCGCGCATTCGGGAATCCTGACTCTTAAAATGCGATCGCCCTGGTAAAAAGGGGGAAAGATGGGCCTGTGCGGCCGCGGACGGCTTGCGGGGAGGGCTGGAAACTGATA
Source organism: Acidobacteriota bacterium (assembly GCA_040378705.1). Taxonomy (GTDB): domain Bacteria; phylum Acidobacteriota; class Blastocatellia; order RBC074; family RBC074; genus CAIOZW01. The sequence continues at coordinate 1,725 of JBEIMN010000287.1, read as the reverse complement.
GACAATCGTATGAGGTGGTTGATCTTGTTTTCGTCCCGCTGGATGAAAGTATGCCAGATCAGCGATGCAGACAGCAGAGTGTTGATAAATGAACCGACTGATGGAGTTTTTCTTCAAATACCGGTGGTCCGTCTTTGCGCGGGGAGCGTTCGGCTTTGCCAATCGTCCCTCATGGTGGATTGTCGCGTTGCTGGTGATTGCGATCATTGGTCTGGCCGGATATCTCTACCTGCGAATCAGAAGCAGATCGGGAATGCTGGTCAATGCAGGGCTGATGGCGCTTCGGGTCTCATTGCTGCTGCTGCTTTTGCTGATGATTATGAGGCCGGTGATCGTCATTCCATCAGTAATACCGCGAAGTTCGAGCCTTGCCGTCCTGATTGACGATTCACGAAGCATGCAATTGAGCGACGAAAACGGCCGCCGGCGGATCGACGCGGTGAGGGAGTTATTGAACGGAAGCTCGTCGCTGCTGACCCAGGCTGGGCAAAAATTCCGATTGCGGTTGTATGGTTTTTCGAATGGCGTGGCTTCCCTTCCGGTGATGGAGAATGGCGGGACGGGTTCGACGCTGCGGGCGGAGGGCAATGCGACAGACGTGACGGGGGCGCTCGCGGAGTCTGTTCGGGACGCGATCGGATCCGAGCTGGCGGCGATCGTGCTGATCAGCGATGGCGGGGCGAATACGACGCGGGAACCGGGTGAGCAATTGCGGAGTCTCCGCGCGGCGGGCATCCCTGTCTACACGATCGGAGTTGGCAACCCGGAGCGATTCCGCGACCTCGAGTTGACGCGTGTCAGCCTGCCACGAAGAGTGCTGATCGGGTCGGCGATTACGGCAGAGATCTACCTGCGACGAAGCGGTGAGATCGGGACGGACTCACTGGCGATCAAGATCAGCGAGGATGGGCGTGAGATAAAAAAGCAGAGTCTCGATATCCGGAATCTGTTATCGGGTAGTGAGGCACGGCCGGTGACGATCGAATTCACTCCGGGCAGCCCGGGGGCGCACCGGTACAGCTTCGAGATCGCTTCGGTGGAAGGGGAGATGACGGCCGAGAACAATCTGGTCGAATCGATGGTCGAGGTGACTGACGAGAGTCCGCGAATTCTCTATCTCGAGGGTGAGCCGCGATGGGAGTATGGCAAGCTCCGCTTTTCACTGGGAAAGAATGAGAAGAAGGTGACGCTGGTCTCTGTGCTTCGGTCAGCGGATGGCAAGTTCTATCGCCAGGGGGTTGGAAGCGGAAGCGAGCTGACAGGTGGATTTCCGGCGACAACTGAGGAGCTTTTCGGGTACCAGGGTCTGGTGCTTGGCAGCATAGAGGCAAATTTCTTCAGTTACGAGCAGTTGAGGCTAATCGAGCAGTTCGCGTCGCAGCGTGGTGGTGGAGTACTGGCGCTTGGGGGCGGGCGGGCATTTGGAGCGGGAAAGTACGCCGGGACACCGGTCGCCGATCTGCTGCCAGTGGTGTTGAGTGCGCAGCCGGAGATGACCGGGCCGGAGTCGACATCTGGGTTCAGGCCACGACTGACTGAACGAGGAAGAACGCATCCGGTGACAAGGTTGAATGAGGATCGCGGATTGAGTGCGAAGTCGTGGGAAGAGATGCCCGGAATCACCATTCCGGAGGTGATCTCGCAGACGAAGCCCGGGGCAACGACGATTCTTGAAGCGGTCAGTGGTGGCGGGTCCTCCTCCCCGCCGCCATCATCGCGGCCATT
>JBEIMN010000286.1:0-4819 GCA_040378705.1 Acidobacteriota bacterium | reverse complement strand
GATTGATGGCCGTCAACCGAGGTGGAATCATAAAGGAGCGCGTCACTTTTTTGCAAGCATCGGAGCCCTTGAGGTTATCGGCAGACCTGCTGCCCTGCACTGCTACTTGAGGCCTATTCACCCGCCATTCTAGGCTCGCCCTCCCATAATCCAAAGCATTCCGCTATCCATTTCAGACCTCAGGATGTACGATATCCCGGCAATGAAACCAGCAATAAAAAGAGATACTCAATTTCGTTCTAATCTGACCATCTTTGGGGTAGCGATGTCGATCTTTATGGCGGCGCTGGAGAGCACAGTTGTCGGCACAGCGATGCCGACGGTGATCGCCAGCCTGGGTGGAATCGACATCTACAGCTGGGTCTTCGCGGCCTACATTCTGGCGGCGACGATTATGACACCGATCTGGGGCAAGATGGCCGACCTGATTGGGCGACGCCCAGCGATCTTCGGCGGGCTCGGGCTCTTCATCATCGGTTCGGCCCTTTCGGGTGCGGCGCAGTCGATGCCGCAGTTGATCGCCTTTCGCGTCATCCAGGGGCTTGGATCGGCGGCGCTCTTCCCGGTCGGCATGACGATCGTCGCGGATCTGCTCTCACTCGAACAGCGCGCAAAACTGATTGGCATCTTCAGTGGAATGTGGGGAATCGCCAGCCTCTTCGGCCCACTGGTCGGAGGGTATCTGACGACCTATGTGACATGGCGCTGGTGCTTCTATCTGATTCTGCCATTTGGTGTCCTCTCCGGGGTACTGATCTGGTTAAATTATGAAGAGAAGTACGAGCGGCAGCGAAAGATCGATCTCGACTACTGGGGAACACTGACGGTCACCTGTGCCCTGCTGCTGCTGCTGCTGCTGGTGGAGCGCGGATCGGGCATCTCAATTGGCGTACTTGCCGGCGGCGTGGTGCTGTGTCTGGCGCTCTTTGCGCTCTTCGTCAGGATTGAGCGGCGCCACCCTGATCCGCTGATCCCGCTCGAACTCTTCCGGGACAGAATGATCGTCATGACGATCATCCATGGCCTCTTTGCGATGATGGCGCTGATCGGGACGATGTCGTTCCTGCCGCTCTTCGTTCAGGCGGTGATGGGAACGGACGCGGCGGATGCGGGAAAGATTCTGATTCCGATCATTATTCCGTGGGTAGTGACTTCGATCATCGGTGGGCGGCTGATACTGCGTTTCGGGTATCGTCCGCTGGCGCTGATCGGAATGGGCTGCATGCTCTTTGGCGCGGCGCTGCTGGCGCAGGTCTCGACGGAGACGACACGGTGGCAGCTCTCATTCGACGTCGTATTTTTGGGGATGGGAGGCGGGCTGACGATTGCGACGATGATGATTGCAGCGCAGCATGCGGTACCGCGGCAGCAGATCGGCGTGACAACCTCGACGGTTCAGTTCGCACGGAGCATCGGCTCGGCGGTTGGGACGGCGGCGATGGGAGCGCTGATGAGCTGGCGGTTGCGAGACCTGCTCTCCGGCGCGCCGGCGGAGATCGCCTACCTGGCAAATCAGGCAGAGATCGGGAGCATCGTCCGCCCAGAGACACGCATCAACCTCTCGATCAGCGCGCAGGCCTTTCTGCAGCGGGCACTAGCCGGCTCTCTTCGCTGGTCATTCATCTTCGTGCTGGCGTCGGTGATCGTTGCAACGGTGATCGCGCTCTTCATTCCGGGGGGCAGTGCACACGATCTGGCGCACGAGGATCACAGGTAAGGATCGAACCCGAGACCTGGCCGCTCACCGACTCTGACCATCCCGTTCTCGATCAGTATTCCGCCATCGACGACATCATCGAGAATATCGATGTGGCCGTCGAGGTCTGCCCAGGCAACATTGCGAAGGCCAAGGGCGAGGTGGGCGGCGGCGGCCATCGAGACGCGTGATTCGTCCATGCAGCCGAACATGACGCCGATGCCACGGGCCTCGGCGACGGCGTTGCACTTCAAGGCGCCGGTGATCCCGCCGGTCTTCATCAGTTTCAGATTGACGAGTGGCGCGGGGGTGCGGAGAATATCCCCGGCGTCGAGGATCGATTCATCGGCCATGACTGGAATGGGCGAGCTGGCACAGAGACTTGCAAGGCCCGCCAGATCTTGCGCCGGTACCGGCTGCTCGATAAAGGCGATGTGGCAATCGGTGACGGCTTCGAGAAGACGGAGCGTCCGGGCGACATCATAGCCCTGGTTGGCGTCGAGCGTCAGCGTTATCTCCGGACCGGCCGCGCAGCGTATTGCGCGGATCCGCGCGATATCTTCATCGACATCGACGCCGCACTTGATCTTGATCGCCTGGAATCCGGCGGCGAGAAACTCCGCCGTCCGCTCGAGGTTCTTCGCGAGTGGTTCGAGGCTCAGCGTCACGGTGGTCCTGATCCCTGACCGGCTGGCGCCAAAGAGATCGACGAGCGGCATGCCGGCCATCTTCCCGCGCAGATCGTGGAGCGCGATATCGACGGCGGCAAGGGCCGAGGGCTCCGCGGGCGCAAGCTGTCGCAGGTCGTGCCATATCGACTCGATCTGCAATGCCTCGCGACCTTCCAGCGCAACGCTGAACAGATCACGGAGCGTCCGCTCGACCGTCTCGGCCGTCTCACCCGTCACATGGTCATCCGGCGCGGCACATCCAAGGCCGATCATTCCATTTTCGAGCCTGATCCGGACGATGATGTTCGGCGCGGTCTCGACACCACCATAGGCGACAATCGAGGGATGCCGCAGCGCGAAATCGCGCCGCTCGATCGCGACCTCGGTTATCAGCGTTCCTTTTTTCATGATCAACCAACCATGCGGCGGCGCAGTGCACGCAGCGCCAACTCTGTCATGAGTATCGAACTGGCGATCAGGTAGAAGATCTCCAGCAGCAGCCGTGGCGTCAATCGCCCGGTCATCAGCTCGCGCGAGGCATCGACCGCCGAGGTGATCGGAACCGCCCAGGCCAGCCACTGAAGATAGTGTGGCAGGCTCGCAAGCGGAAAGTAGGTGCCGGAAATCCAGAAATAGGAGAAGACGATCCCCAGATAGAAATTATAGTGATTGATGTCGTCAATGCGCGCCGTCACCCAGAGCGAGAGCGCGGCCAGCCAGTAGGCACCAAGCACCAGCACGACCGGAATGAGCAGCCCCAACGGTGAGAGAACCGCGCCAAATCCCCAGAGAACCAGCAGAACGATGACGCCATCGAAGACGGCCTTCGTTACACCCCACGCAATCTCACCCAGCGCAAGGCTCTCGACCTCGATCGGTGTGCAGAGGATCGCGTCGAAAGTCGACTGGTAGACCATGCGGAAATAGGCACCATAAGTGCATTCGATCAGTGCCCGCAGCAGCGCCGTGAAGGTGAGTATCCCGGCACCGACAAAGGTCAGGTAGGGAACCCCCATCACCTCACCCGCAATCAGCGATCCGACTCCCCAGCCAAAACCGATGACGCTGAAGATCTGCTCAAAGATCGGCGCGATGATCTCCGTGCGCCAGAGGCGAACATAGACATCAAAATTGCGCCGCCAGACAAGCGCCGCGTCTCCCGGATTGATCCGTTTCAGTGCGAGCATAATGGAAATAAAATTCAGGTCAAACGATCACGATCGGTCAGACGCATAAAGACGTCCTCCAGATTGGAAGGACGCAGATAGGTCTCGCAATTATCGAATTTGTGAATCAGCGGCGCGAGCTGGTCGGCCGACGAGGCGAAGTATAGATTCGACGAACCGTGCCGCTCGGCTATAACACCCGGCTCACCTGCTTTGTCATCGCCGGGATCGGAATCGGCCACACCCCGAACCTCGAGTACGAACCGGAGCGCGTGCTCCTCGATCAGTTGACGCGGCTTCCCGCTGACCAGTATCCGACCGTGATCGATGATCATTACACGGTCACACAGTTTTTCCGCCTCGTCCATGTAATGAGTCGAAAGGATAATCGTCAGCCCCTGCTGACGCAGGACGCGCAGCTTGTCCCAGATCGCCATCCGGACGTGCGGATCGAGCCCGGTCGTCGGTTCGTCGAGAACGAGGATCGTCGGATTATTGATCAACGCCCGGGCAATCATCAGTCGCCGCTTCATTCCACCGGAGAGCGCGTCGATGCGGACATCCCGCTTCTCCTCCAACTCGACAAACTGGATCAAACGATCAGCCCGCTCCTCCGCCTCGCGGCGTGGAATCCGGAAATAACGCGCATAGACCAGCAGATTCTCACGAACACCAAGATCAGGATCGAGGTTGTTCTCCTGCGGGACGATGCCAACCCGCGATCTGATCGTCCGCACATAATGTTCTACATCCGAACCAACAACGCGCAGGAGGCCGGAGGTGAGCGGTGAACGGCAATAGATCATCCGCATCAGCGTCGACTTCCCCGCCCCATTCGGGCCGAGCAGCCCGAAGGCTTCGCCGTAGCCAACCTCGAAACTGATTCGATCGACTGCCGTCAGGTCGCCGTATCGCTTCACAACCTCTCTCGCTTCGATGGCGTACTGACTGGTTTGCTGGTCTGTTTGCATTGGCCTGTTTCCGGGTCTTTTCCGAATCTGCTTACAATTTGAATATCAGTTTTGCCACAACGCTGATCCATAAATCAAGCCGACCAGCAAGGCGTGGTTGTTGATTACAATCAGTTAAAATCGTCGCCAAATTTCGATAAGCGATGATAACAAGCTGGGGCGCTCATTCGACATTGGCCGCACATGGCTTTTGCAAAGTCCACTTTTTCCAGGGCGATCGCGTTTTACGAGCCGGGCATCCTACCCTGGGTGCGCGGTGCAACTTTTCGCGAGGACCATCGTCGCCTTCGTGTGGGCGACGCGACCGAAAATATG
>JBEIMN010000285.1:0-4833 GCA_040378705.1 Acidobacteriota bacterium | reverse complement strand
ATCTTCGGATGTTCCGACTTCGGATGTTCCGAGGTCGACGTTGCCGTGTGAAACCATACAAGTAGTTTTCCTGGCATTCGCCCGTCAATCCTGAAACCCGTAAATCCGGTTTGGCTTAAACTGAGTGGCACCCCGCTCAAAAGCCAAGCCGGAGGGTGAATCGAAATGTCCGCCCATCATTGAGGGTGTTGGTGATCCTTCCAAAACTCGGGGAGGTCAGCTCCTTAGTCGGCTCGGCGAACTGCGGTGTATTGAAGAGATTGATCGACTCGGCGCGAAACGTCAGCATCGTCGCGCCGTGCAGTCTCCAGGCGCGTGAGAGAGCAGCGTTGACATTGGCGATCTTCCCGCGCCGGAACATGTTCCGACCAAGCGTCCCCGCCCCTGCTGTCGGCTGAATGAACTGAAACGCGCTTCGCGGCAGGAGCTGTGTCGAGGTATCCGGATCTCCAATCGTCCGCCCGAGCACCGCCAGATCGAGCACGTTCGGGCGGTCGCCCGAGTTCCCATCGACATTGCCAAATCCCGGCGCGTCCGATCCGGACTCGACCGTGAAGGGCGTCCCGTTCTTGAGCAGCGTCACCAGCGAGAGATTCCAGTTGCCGATCGTTCCGCGCACGAAACGTGACGCTCCGCCGAGCTTCGGCATCTGCCACGATCCCCGGGTCAGAAACGAGTGCGGCTGATCGAAACTGCTCCGCCCCTTCAGGTCACCCTGCACATCAAACTCTGTCTGACTGCGCGAGACGCGTCCATCCGGGCCGGAGAGCGTGTTCGAGTAGTCATGGCCGAGATCGAGCGACTTGCTGAACCAGTATGAAGCGTCGAGCGAGAGCCCATGCCATTCGTTGAGGACGACCGAGATCCGCGCCGCGTCATACCATGCGCGTGAAGCGTTCAGAAAAGCGTAGGCATCGAGGACGTTCGGATCAGCCCGCCGCTGGTTGACGGTCGCGTTGGTAAGCGGGATGCCAGGTACATTGCGCGCCCGATTCCCGAACCACATCTGGAAGAGCTTGTGGGCACGGCTCCCGACATAACCGAGCTGCATCCGCACCCGCCGCGTCACGAGCGGCTCCCAACTCAGGTTGTACTGGTGCGAGTACGGGGTGACGAAGTCGGGCGAGAAACTGAAGGTGCTGCTCCGCGTCGTTGGTGGGATGTTCCGGATGTCGATATTGCCGAGTGGGTTGATCAGATTTGGCTGGGTAACGAAGAGCCTGTAGCTGCCCGGTGGATTGAGGCGGATCTGACCGTAGGTGACCGGAAAGATCTGGCCGTAATGAAGCCCGTAGTTTGCACGCACCACGCCCAGACGGTCTCCCAGCCGATAGGCGAGGCCAAGGTAGGGTGCGCCATTATTGCAATCGCAATCGAATGGAAATTTGTTGAGGTTGTTGACCTCTGTCGGGCTGGTGACGACCTGATAGCGCAGTCCAAGCGAGACCTGCAACCGATCGCTTGCCCGCCAGACATCACCAAAATAGCCATTGGCGACCCAGTTGCGAAAGCCGCGATGGGTATTGCCCACCGCAAGCGTATATTGCAATGGCAGCCCAAGCCGGAGGTTGGTGATCGCGTCACGTCCACCATCATTCGCAAAGACGAGGATTCCGCGGTCTCCATCCGGCTCTGTTCCGTTGATCTGCGTCCGGAAGAGCTCTGCCCCGAAGGCGAGCTGATGATCCCCACGCTTCTGTTGAATCCCAAAGGCATAACGAAAATTGTTGAGTGCACGGTTGATCGGAATCGGCGGCGCCGGCCCAAGCCCGGTCAGTGCGCCGGCAATCATGACCGTCGGCCCGACCGCGTTCTTCTCCGGCCGCAGCAGCGAAGTTGTCCGATCAAAGCCGATCGAGAACTCTCCAACTGTCGTCGTCGACCAGTTCCGCATCCAGGTGATCCGCGCAACGTGCGATTTGATGAAGGTGTCCGGGTTCTGCCCGGCAACCAACTGGAACGGATTGACCACCTGCCCGGTAAACGCATAACGCAATGCCAACTGATCACGCTTCCCAAACTGGTGATCGAGCCGCCCACTTGCACTGTCAGTATTGATGGTCTGTGGCGCGTTCGTATTGAGCGCGCGCGGATCGATGTCCGTCCGGTTCGGCAACTCGGTCGGATAAGCGGCGAGGAAGCGCTCGACGATCCGCCTGATCCCCGGATCGGTCGCCAGCGGCGTCCGCTCATCGGCCCGCGGCACAAGCACGTTGCCATTGACCACCCCGCGCACCTTCTGCTGACTGCCGTCGATTACCAGATAGGTTCGCGTCGTCAGTGGTATCCCGACATTGAAACCATAGTTGTTTTCGCGCGCCGGTTTGACGCCGCCTACCTGGAAAAAGGATCTCGCGCTGAAGACGCTGTTGTTGTGCGTCTCGAAGAGGCTTCCGTGAATACCTTTTCCAAAACGGGTTCGCGGGAGGTGGACCGGCGCCGCTGGCGGAACACCATACTCCGAGCCGAAGAAGTTGCGGCCGGCGGCAAACTCCGGGATAAGTGTCGCCGTCGTCCCGACACGAAGGTTGAGTTCGCGCAAGGAATTGTTATCGATCAGATTGAACTGGACATTTTCATTGCGGCGGCTCTCACCTGACGACGTATCGGTCTGCCCGAGCAGGTTGAGCTGCGTTCGCTGGCTCTGCTGCGCCGGCTCCTCGCTCTTTGGACGCTCGGCCGGCGGTGCGTTCTGTGCCCACACCACTCCAGGCTGAAGAGTTCCGATACCTAAAAAAATTATCAGCAGCGACAGTATCAATCCGCGGTCCAATTTTTTATTCTGCTCTCATTGTGCTTCAACACGGCCTCATCCCCGATCCTTGATATGGGTTCATAGTCGTCGGTCAGCAGGTGAGTTTAATTGCATCATCCCGTCAAATCAAAGCCGGAAACAGACAATGGTCCGGGACACCAACATTTCATCGCCGTGCCGTCAGATAACATCAGCCAGCATTCCCGGCGTCATACCACGCCACTAATCGTCAACGCTATTTCCCATCTTCAGAAAAGTGGCATCAACAACAGGCGCATTTATCGCCCCCTCGACTTTACTTATTTCACCGGGGGATTTACCCTCAGCGGCTTGAAATCTTACTGTCATCATTGTCTCATTTCACCAGGCAGAGCTTTCATTCCACCGATATTTAAACAGGAGCAGTATCATCGTGAATAAGAATAAGACCCGGGCGAAGCTGGCCGCAGGCGGAACAGTCACCGGAATGGTGTTGCAGATGATCCGTTCGGCGGAGATACCACGAATCCTGGCTGCCGCCGGCTTCGACTACATTTTCATCGATACCGAGCACGGCGGCTTCAATCCCGAGAGTGTCCAGGATATCGCGACTGCGGCCAGAGAGGCGGGAATCACGCCATTGGTCAGAGTGACCGAACTGAAATATTCGCTGGTTGCACGCTCGCTGGACCTCGGCGCACAAGGAATCATCTTCCCGCGAGTCGAGGATGCGGACCTGCTGCGAGAGGCGATCGCCTGGACCAGGTTTCCGCCTCTTGGCTCAAGAGGCTTCGGACTCGGAGCGCCGCAGACCGGCTACGCGCGACTTTCGATGCCCGAAATCATCGCTCACGCAAACGAGGAGAATTTGAATGTCGTCCAATTCGAAACGGTCAAAGCTCTTGAGATGAGCCCGCAACTTCTCTCGATCCCGGGCGTCGATATCGCGATGATCGGCCCGGCTGACCTCTCAATCTCGATGGGTATACCGGGAGAGTTCGATCACCCAGACCTCGTCCGGGCCATCGAAGGGCTGATGGCTGAATGTCATCGACACGGAGTCGTACCTGGCATTCACTGCCCGGGAGTCGCGATGGCCAGGCAATGGCTCGATGGCGGAATGCGACTGGTTGGATGCGGGGGCGAGATCAACCTCCTGCTTGATCGGGCCACCGAACTCCAGACCAGACTGCGTCAAACCAGTCGCGAAGAGTGATTGGGACACTCAGCGTACTCGGTCTTCGGCAAGCCTGGCGACCTTATCGACAACCTTCGAGATCTCCTGCTCACGACTCCGGAACCAGTCGGTCGACCAGATATGATGGAAGTTCCAGCCGAGCCCTTCGAGAACCGATTGCCGGAGCCGGTCACGATCCCGTGCCGACCGGCTCGAATGGTAACTCGCGCCATCACACTCGATGCCCAACAGAAAGCTTCCCGGCTGCCGGGGATCACAGACCACAATGTCGATCCAGTAGCCGGCGACGCCAACCTGCGGGACGACCTCGAAGCCGCGTCGCCGAAGTGTATTGGCGACGGCAATCTCAAACTTCGAATCCGGCGGCGAGTTCCGGGCTTGCCCCGCCTGGCGCGAACGAGTAAGGGCGCCGCTTTCAGCATAGGCCAGATAATCGCGCATCGCCCTCACGCCCCACGAACTGTTGACCCCGACCTGAATCTCTGCCGACCTGATGGATGAGAAGAAGACGATACGCCGGCGCGCCCTCGTTATCAGGACATTGAGCCGACGATGTCCGTACCGTGCATTATTGAGCGGGCCGAACGATGTCAGCCTGAACCGCCCTTCCCGATCCCGACCAACCGTGCCAGAAATGAAGATCACATCACGTTCATCACCCTGAACCATCTCCAGATTCTTGACGAAGAGATCCTCACCAGACTCCTGGCGGAGCCGGTACTGCTCGGCGGCGAGTGGATTGTTCCGAAGCGCCTTGTCCAACAGTTCCGAGATCAGATCACGCTGCGCGGTGTTGAGACCAACGATCCCCAATGACTCTGTCGGGCGGGTTACCAGATGGTCGAGCGCCGCCCGAACCACCTCCGTCGCCTCGTGCAGGTGGCGGTTCTGCTCATAAACT
>JBEIMN010000284.1:0-4859 GCA_040378705.1 Acidobacteriota bacterium | reverse complement strand
CGCAGGACGCTGTCACGCTTCGCCGGCCGGTCACGGTTCTCCCTGACCGCCTTCTGATCCGCAACCAGATAGCCAAACAGAAAATCGTCCGCATACTTCTCCGCATCCGGGAACTCCCTGAACTCTACCGCCATCTGATCCTCATCGTGAAGCCGCCTCCGGTTGCACGGCACCGAACGGGCAAGGATCTCTCGCAGGGCGTTTCGCATCGACTCCGGACTGATCACCGGATAGGACTTATCTCCAATCGTGAGCTTCTGGATGATCGTCCGATTCTCCTCTGTCTCACCACGATAATTGGAACTCGGCGCCGCATAGGTCAGGACCGTCGCGAACAGATTCAGCTTCATTTTCAAGACTACTCTCCGTTTCCGGTCAATGACCGTGCCAGGACATTTTCACAACCATCGGCGCCCTGATTCGCCGCCGATCTGCTGATCGTCGACTGTGCAACCAGTGCCAGCAAAGTCAGCGTCTTCATCATTCCCGTCTCCAATCCCGTCCCGAATCGAGACCTCCACGCCGGATCATCCAGACCCACTCTGTCAAACTCCATCGGCCTCAATCCCGATTGGCGCGGACAGAATGCAGCGTTGAAATAGTCGATGAAATCCTGGCCATTACGACCTCGAATCGCGAGAAACGCCTCTCTCGCCCTTCGAAAACGGCTCTGCGGTGATTCCGGTTCACGACCGGATTCGACCGCCACTTCTCCCCCGTCGCCATCCAACGTCACCGCACCCATCACTACACCAAGGTAATCAGCGATAACCTTATAAATGTAGTAAATATGCTCCGACTCGGCATGCCGGACCTTCCCACCATTCCCCAAGTCTACGGCCTCAAACCGACTCATCTCCTGCCTGAAACAGCACTCCACATCACGCCGAAAAGCCGCGCTGTGAATGGTCTGCGAAATCGGCATTCGCGCCAACACCTCGTCAAACCCGGCATACCACGGAGCACCGCCAACCAGATTCATCAGTCTCCGCTTGCGAATGACCGGACTCCAGAAACGGCCCCGGATCAGACTGTACGCATCAACCTGGCCTCCCCCGGAATCGAGACGACTCATCCCCAGCAGCCTGACCGTGTTCTCCTGCTTCTCGACGTGGAACACATCAACCCCGGCCAGCACCTCCCCGCCATTCCCGTCCGCCCCCCTCGCCGCCACCTTCCCCGCCCTGTCCGCCTCTCCAACCCGCCGCAACAGATCCAGCCCCGCCTCCTCCGGCAGATCGATGATCGATTCCCGTGGCCGGTAACGACGCACCGGATATGGTTCCGAACTCCGACCCAGCATCATTGCTGAAAAGAGTCCACAGAACCGATCGAGCATCGCCACATCCGGGACGGCGATCGCAAAACCTCGCAGATCGATCGAACCGTCACGACCATAAACTTCCGGCACATAAATCTGCGCCACCAGTGGCCAGAAATGGAGCAGAAACTGGAAAGCCGCCCGATCCCTGAATGGCACATTCTCGGCGTTGTAACCCTGCGCCCCGATAAAATATGTTCCGGGCAGCGGAACGGCATGTCCGGCCCCACGGCAGAGCAGCCCCCACGCCGCCGCCGCATCCGTCCCTGGATCATCCCCCGCCCGGACCTCGTATGGGCGACGTGTCGCCGGAACTCCACGATAAATCGTCCAGACAACCTCCCGCCATAACCCGAGCCAGCCTCCACGCCCCTCTTCAGTCTCCGGTTCACAATCAACCAGAAATGCTCCTCGCGGAACGATCGTCTCGTAAATGTAGACTGTTCGCTTCCTGCCACGCCCCGATTCCGAATCATCCCCGCCACGAATCTCCTCCCGCAACGGCGGAATGACCTCCCGTGTCCGCTGACTCCTCATCGGCTGCAGCCGCTCCTGCTCCTCGATCGATGCCGCATATACTCCATTGAAAAGCTCCGACAGCCCAAGCTGGTCGATATAAAGCGTCGCTCCGCCACTCGTAACCTCCAGATCGCAGATTCCACGGCAGTCGTACTCCTGCTTGAGCCAGCCGGCGGCCAGAACCAGACCTGCCAGACCCGCCCGGTGCTGCGCCGATGGGAGATCGACCAGATTGTAGCCAAACTCAAGCACCCGCGGCTCGTTGCCCGCCAAAACGGGTCTCTCCGCACCTGCCTCCGTCCGCCCCATCTTCATTCCACTGCTCCAGCCACTGCTTCAGTTTGCCCAAAATCAGGTCTTAATCGGTATATTTTTTTGAAATTCAGGATTTTTCGGAACTTTCGACCTCAATCGTCATTTAAATCTGTATACGGCTAGAGTTTCCATTATCCTCGCACCCTCGCACCCTCTCTCCACCGTCAATATTCCAATCCACCCTCTGATATTTGAGTCTATAACTGTAAGCATACCACGGCAAGTCTCGATGGCCTGAATCCTGAAATAATCCCGACTCTGATCGCGCCCGATCGTGGCTCTACCCTGTAAGTGCAATAAATAGTTATTTTTACAGCGAATGGCTCTCTCCGTTCGGAGCCTCACGCTTTTTTCGTTGACGATGTTTGCCGCCAGCGAGTATAAACACGTTGCAGCCGAGTTACTTATCCATCAAGCATCCCAGGGTAACTCAATCTTCTGCAAGGTATGAACCGCGTAAGTGATGGAATTGGTCTTATTAAGGTATTCTTTAATGTTTCTGGTTCCAAAACCTGCGATCAGGTTCTCATCTAACAGGCGAACAGGACGAGTTCTCTCAACCTATTTAACAACGGAAAAATTAGATCTTTTTCTATTGACCTGGCTGAGTTTGGCACGTCCCTGATCTCTACCACTACCAAAGGATAACCGATCACGAATCGGCAGAATATCCAAAGGAGAAAACTACAAATGCGGACCTCACGCAAACTTACACATGTTCTTTTCGCGGTGTTCACTCTTGCTCTGATGTCAGTGGCTGCTCTTGCTCAGCCAGGGAACACCGGCCCGGTTCCGGGTTCGGCCATTCCTGCCTCTTCAGAGGCGAGCGACATGAAGCAGGGCGCTCTTCTGGTTTATAACTACTATAACTCAGATGCCTCGAACGTCAGCGCGATCGACACCAAAATCAACATCACGAACACCAACGTCACTTCGTCGACGGTTGTTCACTTCTTCTTCGTCTCCTCCACCAGCTCATGCTCAGTGGCGGACTTCAAGACGGAGCTGACCCAGAGCCAGACCTACTCGTTCCTCGTTTCCGACTTCGATCCAGGTAACCGTGGCTTCATCGTCGCCGTTGCTGAATCAGAGGGCGGTCTCCCGATCAACTTCAACTACCTGATCGGTGACCTCTTCCTGAAGGATCTGTCGAAGCAGGCGAACCTGTCGGCCGTCTCCTTCGCCGCTCAGTGGACCAACGCCAACAACGGTGGCACCATCACGAAGGAGGGCTTCTGGCCCGTCCCCGGCGGTAGCGAGTCATCCTCAACGGTTGACGTTACCTTCGGTACGACCGGAAGCTACAACGCTCTCGGCAACGCGCTTGCCGTCAGCAACATCCCGAGCTTGGCTGCTGGTGACCGGACCTACCTGGTCATCAACCGCCCGACCGGAAGCTACGTTACGGCTACCGATTCAGTCGGTACCCTGTTCGGCCTCCTCTATGATGATGCCGAGCAGTCACAGAGCTTCCAGCTCCCCAGCGGCGGCTGCCAGACCCAGGGCGTCCTTGGCGACAGCTTCCCGCGTACCGCTCCGCGTTTCACCACCGTCATCCCCGCCGGTCGCACTGGCTGGGCGAAGGTCTACAACACGGGCGGCAACACGGGTATCGTTGGCGCGGTCGTGACCTACAACACCACCGACAACGTCAACTTCTGGGGCGGTCATAACCTCCACGTCGTGACGAAGACGACTGGTACCAACACTGCGACCTTCCCGGTCTTCCCGTTTGAGCTTCAGACCAACTAAGGCTCAACCTGGATACCAGGTAGTAGTAGTAAGAAAAGCCCGGGAGCAATCCCGGGCTTTTCTATTTGGTGACTATCTCCGCATTCGGCCCAACACGGCAGCCAGCGGCAAGGCCTCGTGAGGGGGACAGACCGGGATCAGTTGCTCACTGGAAAGAATATTCCGCCGCCCATTCTCCGCCTTCCACCAATCCCCAGTCTTTGAAGGAGCAGCGAGCTGCTTTCGTTCAGGTTTCGAACGTCGACGGTAAAACCGACAATGGTCTGATCTCCAATCCTGACAACCCGACGCCGACCAACCGTGGGCTCTCCGGCAACCCCGAGAGTGTTGAGTTGACGCTGGACGGCGAGCAGAAAAGGCTCTGGATCGGTGAAGCCCTTGATGATGACAATCCGTGCCCGGAGATGTGGCGTCGCCATCAGTTCGACCAGACGCGGTGAACCGAGGCAGATTGAGTGGCGGTTGATGTCAAGCACCCGCCCTGCGAGTGTCGACACGAGCTGTGAATGCTCTTCGGGCAGTCTGATTCGGAGGCAGGCAGCGGGATCGAGCAGCACAATCCCGGGGGAGGCTGCAGAGAGGAGTCCTCCGTAAATCGTGTCGATGGCAATCCAATCGGCGCCGTGTATTTCAGGAATCAGGCGCGAAATTGCGCCATAGAGGGCATAGCCGTTATCGCGGGGAATCGTCTTTCCGTTGACCGGAAAATGGAGCTCGATTGTGGCCACAGTTCTCCCCACTTCTGCCCGAATGGTATGGCTAATCAGCTTTTTAGCGGCTCCCTGTCGAGATGAACAACGGTCTCGACGTGATAGGTCTGCGGAAACATATCGACCGCGGTAACCGATCTGATCTGGTAGCCGGCGGCGACCAGAACTCTCAGGTCGCGTGCAAGGGTGGCCGGATCACACGAAACGTAGGATATCTTCGTCGGAGCCAGCTCTGCAATTCT
>JBEIMN010000283.1:0-4872 GCA_040378705.1 Acidobacteriota bacterium | reverse complement strand
GTTCGAGGCAATCCGAAGCAAACTGGGCGCAGGCCTGCGTTCGGCTTGCCGATTTCACCGGGTACGATTCAACAGGACTTGATCTCGACGACTATCTCCCGAAGTGTTTCATCTTCCTTGACGGTAAACTTGTGCGACTTTCGGAGGTGCGTCCGTGGGCCAGTACGGCACGCTACACCCCGGGCCAGGTCTGGCCTGCTCCGGGCGTTCCGAGATCAGACGTCAATCCCCGGCCGCTTAGCAGACTAATCCCAGACAATGGATTGATTGGCGCCTTCAGCAGGGACGAGAAGCTGATATTCGCGACCGCCTGGGAGCCATACCAGGAACTCTTTCAGGGGGTGGCTCGTTGTCTTCATTCCGATCTTCGCCTCGGTGGTCTTAATCCGGGAGAGACCAAACAGATTCGCGGAAAGATCTATCTGGTTCCCAATGATGTTGCGGCGCTCCTGACACGCTATGCCAAGGGGTTTCCGGAACACCGAAGATGGAAGAGCGCCCGTCACTGACGGACTGCCTGTTGATCGCAAAGCCGGTCAGCGTTTTTTGCCATTTGATAACTCATTTCGAGATTGCCAGCCGCGTTGCGAGCACGCTGCCTGAACGGTGAGCGGGTCGATCCTCTCCACCAGGAATGATGAGCTCTCCGTTCAGTTGGACGGCGGAGGTCGTCACCAGTGAAGCGGGCATCGAGGCGAAGTTGGTCCAGGTATTGGTGATTGTGTGATAGGCCAGGATGGTGCGGCTGAATCCGGGATGGTTCTGCTTCAACTCCGCGGCGCGCAGGGCGTTGCTTCCGTCATCGCCGCCAAAGACGAAGATGTGTGACTGGCCGTAAGGAATCGCCGGGGCGGCGACGATCGCCCCTGGCGTATTGGCCATTTGCGACCATCCCCTGGCTGGCTGATACCGCCAGGTATCGTGCAGGTAATGGCGGAGGGCTTTTCCGTCTGCTCCGGCGGTGAGTTCGGCGCCGCCGGCAATGAAAAATCCACCATCCTGGGCCGCGGCTGCTGGCAGAATGCGTCCCGCCCCGGGCAGGGAGGGAAGACTCTTCCACCGTGAGTTTGTCTCATCCAGATCGAGCGACCAGAGGGTTTTCAGGGCCGCCGTCGCCGCTGGGTCGCCCTGTCCGCCGGCGACGCAGATGGTTCTGCCGAGCAGTGCCGCGCCAAAATTGGCGTTCGGTTGCGGCAGTGGAGGAAGTGGCGTCTGCTCCAGTCGTCCATTGATGTAGCGCAGCCGGAAGACCTCTGCGTAATGGCGCGTGCCGTCAGCGCCACCGATGACGATCACGCTCTCATCGACACTCACCGCGACACCGTAGGCGAGTGTGTGCGGCAGCCGACCGGCGAGCTTCCATTCACTCGCCCCGGGTGCCAATGCATATACTGTGTCGAGCCAGATCTTTGACCCGCCATCCCAGGGTGGAGTGTTGAAGTAGCTGCCACCGATGACAAGCAGTGTCCCGTTAGTCACCCCCGCCATCTGGCCGCCACTTGGCTGTGGCAGCGGAGGAAGTGTTCGCCATTGCAACCGTCCGTCTTCATTTGCGGTGACCGTTGACGCCAGCATTGTCAGGCTGCAGCAGAGGATCAGGAGCAGTGCGGTATGACGTTTCATCATAGAATGGAGGGGATTGCAGGGATTGCAGTGGGAGTGCCAATCGGAGTTATTGGCAGTGATGGGTCAGCTCAGTGGCGTTGCCGTCAGCGCGAGCAAAAGAGATGGAGCCTTTGGAAGAGCAGGTGCACCAAAGGCCCGGCCAGTGCTATTCCGCAAGCTTCGACTTGAATGCCTCGATCGATTGATTTCCGGGATTGACACCGGCGAGTTGATCGATCGTCTGGCGGGCAGCCGCCTTGTCACCCTTTTCAAGATAGGCTGCGGTCAGATTCTGGAGAGCCTTTTCGTGGCGTGGATCGATCGAGAGTGCGGATCGGAATTCAGCGATCGCTTTATCAAGATCTCGCGGCGTGCGCAGAAACCAGGTCAGTCCAAGGTCCATACGGACGGTTGCGTTGCGTGGCTGGAGCTGGAGGGCTGACTGGTAGCTACTCGCCGCATCTTCGAACCGCTGCAGATCGAAGAGGGTATCGCCAAGCTTGGCCTGGGCCCCGACGTCCTGTGGATTGGCCTTGACCGCGTTCTGGTAGAAGGGCAGTGCCTGCTCAAAACGTCTGATCTCACTGAACATTCCGCCGGCCTTCATCTGCGCTTCAAAATTGCTGGGCTCCTTGCGGGCAGTTTCAATGGCCGCCATAATATCTGGGCCAGCTCCGCCGGAGTTACCTGCAGCAGCATTTTCAGCCGGGTCAGCCGGTTCCTGGCTCGCCGAGGCCCTGGACTTGCCACCCGCCGCGGGCAGTTTGGTGCTGTTACTCTTGTTGAGGTAATCAGTTCCAATGTAACCAATGATCAGTCCGGCCAGGATACCAATCACACCTAAAAGCACGTTCTCTTTTTTCATAATCGCTAGTATATCGGGAAGACTGGAGATAAGTGAAGACCGGAAAAGTCCCCGAACTCAGCTCCCGCCTGAGGGCCCTGATGTGCCACTGGACAATATTGCCTGAGCACAGGTGGTATTGACGCTTCGTGAGGGGACTTTTTCGGCTATTTTAATATGGTCAAATAACGGGATAGTCCGGGCTACTTGACCGCCACCGTGGCGCTGACAGTATCCCATTCGAACTTGAGACTATTGCCAGCGAAGGAGAGGCTCATCAGCTCGACCGGAGCCGCGGCCTTGCCGACCTTCATATCGACGCGACCGAGGTCCTGCTTTTCATCGTAGACGGTGCCCCACTGGCCGGTCTGCTTGTTGATGATCAGCTTCATGCCGCCCTCGGTTGGCCAGGCATAAAGGGTGTAGGTGCCCTTCGGGACAGCGATATTGCCAATGGTGATGTCGCCGTCGGTCGTCAGGTGCGTGGCCTTGTTGGCGCCAAGTCTCCAGACTTTGTCATACGGGACGAGACCTCCAAATACCTTTCGCCCGCGAACCGAGGGTGCGCCATAGTCGAGGGTCAGCTTCTTGCCGCCGATCGTCGTCTCGGCCGATTTGCGCGGGCTTGCCGGCGCTTGCTGAGCCGAGGCCAGGCTGAACGTGGCAATCAGGGCCACGACCGTCGCGACA
This sequence comes from Acidobacteriota bacterium, assembly GCA_040378705.1. GTDB lineage: Bacteria > Acidobacteriota > Blastocatellia > RBC074 > RBC074 > CAIOZW01. The sequence goes on along the minus strand of JBEIMN010000283.1, from coordinate 1,733 downwards.
GTCATCAGAAAAGTTTTTTTACCGTTCATCGATTTCCTCCAAATTTCAACGCTTTGATTTGTCCTGAAGTGAACGAATCACTGAAAGTTCGTCGATCACATTGATTGTTTACCACAAGAGCCTGATCTAATCCAAACAGTGAGCGATTTCCGGTGCCGGGACGCAGGGGGATGCCGGTCGGTGATTACTGGTCGGCGATTACTTGACGGGGCGAATGGCGCGTGTTAATTCTCAATGATTATAAGTAGATGGCAAGATATTCCCTGCGGCTCCCGCTGCCCGGTACAGCTGTTGTAACAGGTTATTATTACTGGTTATCGCCTGATCATCTTTACGGGTCATCGTTACGGATTATTGAGGAGAGTTCACGTGAAAAAACTGTTGTCCCTGTTCCTTGTCGCGATAGTTCTGTCGTTTAGTCTCCGGAGCGGGACGGTCAACGGGCAGAGTTTCGAGTTCCTTCCGGGTGCAAAGTATGACCAGTCGATTCCGACGCTCAAGTCGGTTGTCGGGCATGCCTGGGCTGAGAAGGTTACGATGCATCACGAATCGGAGCGGTACATTCAGGCGCTTCAGCAATCATCGGGCGGGCGGATGAAGCTGATCAAATATGGTGAGACGTGGGAAGGGAAGTCACTCTACGTGATGGCGATCGGATCGTCGGCCAATATTGGCCGGCTTGAGCAGATCAGGGCCGGCATGCAGCGACTCGCCGATCCGCGAATCCTGGCCGCGAATGAGGCGAACAGTCTGATCGGATCTCTCCCCTCGCTGGTCTGGCTGATCTGTGGTGTTCACGGCAACGAGATCTCAGGCGTCGATGCCGGGCTGCTGACGGCCTATCATCCGCTAGCCGCCAGGAATGATCCACTCGTTGAAACGGCGATGAAGAACACGGTGGTTCTGATCGATCCGATGCAGAATCCTGATGGCCGCGACCGCTTCATCAACTATTTTCGGCAGAATGTCGGACTTGAGCCGGATGGTGATCTGCAGTCAGCCGAACACAACGAGGTCTGGCCAAGCGGTCGGGTCAACCACTACCTCTTCGATATGAACCGTGACTGGTTTGCGCAGACACAGCCGGAGACGCGTGGCCGGACGAAATTTTACCTTGGCTGGTTTCCGCAGGTTGTTGCCGATCTGCACGAGATGGGAACCAACAGCAGCTACTATTTCGCCCCACCGGCGCTCCCCTGGAATCCCAATCTGACAATGAAGCAGACCGACTGGCTCGCCCGGCTCGGGCGAAACAACGGCGCCTGGTTCGATAAGTTCGGTTTTGATTACTATACACGCGAGAACTACGATTCATTCTATCCCGGATATGGCGAGGGCTGGCCGCTCTTCCACGGCTCTCTTGGCATGACCTATGAGCAGGCATCGGTCCGTGGGCTGGTCGCGAAGCGGGATGATGATACAGTGATGCTCTACCGTGATTCGGTTCATCACCATTTCATTGCCGCGCTCTCGACGATCGAGATGACCTCAAAGAATCGGGAAGAGTTGCTGCGCCATTTTTACGATCATCGACGAACGGCGATCGAGGAGGGGAAGAGCGGCACGCTGAAGGAGTTCATCATTACGCCGGGCAGCGATCCAAACCGGGCGGCGAAACTCGCGCGGGTACTGATGATGAGCGGGATCGAGGTCCGCCGCGCAGATGAGCCATTCAGCAATGAGAAGACGCGCGACTACGATGAGGGACTGCTTCAGGCGCGCCAGTTTCCGGC
>JBEIMN010000282.1:0-4899 GCA_040378705.1 Acidobacteriota bacterium | reverse complement strand
GCCCGCTGGCAAAATACACGCTCGTAGGGGCGGTTCGCGAACCGCCCCCGCATCCCGGTGAACGGGGCTCACATTCGCGATTCACGCGCATTCAGAAAGACGCCGATTGCCAGAAAGAGAACCTGCGGCCCCCAGATGGCAACGGTGACGGGGAGGCTCTCCTGTTTGCCGGCCGCTTCGAAGACGGTCATGAGCAGCCAGAGGATGAGGCTAATGCCGACGCCGATGGCGACGCTGAGTATCGGGCTTGACCGTCTGGCGCGTCGTGTCGTCGCGAAGGGGATCGCCAGGATTCCCAGCGTCAGGCAGGAGAAGGGAAACGCGATGCGTTTCTGAAGATCGAGCTCCATCTCGGTGCTGGCAATGCCTACGCCATGCAACTGATCAATGTAGTCATGCAGTTCTCCGGTACTCATCTTGGTCGACTCGTTGACGGTGCGCCTGAAGATGCCAGCACCATCCTCGATGTCGAGGGTGAGCGGGGTCTCACTGGTGTTGCGCCGCTCGATTGTCAGATCTGGTTTGATGACCTCGGTTCTTCCATCGACGAGTCTCCAGCGATTGCTGTCGACCTGTCGCGCGCTGCCGAAGATGTAGCTCCGTTCGAGGAGTTGTCTGTCGGCTGATAGCTGGTAGACGGTTGCATTGCGGAGGGTGTTATCGGCCTCGATTCGCTGGTAACTGTAGAAGGTGCGGTTTCGGCCAAAGACCCATTTACGTCCGAAGGCGATGGTTGTCTGTTCGAGTTGTTTGTTCTTGATCCGATGGTAGCGGAGATCCTGTTCGCGATTGGTAATTGGAAGGAGCTGTTCGGAAAGGAACCAGAGTCCGAATCCAAGAAAGATGGTTGTCGCGAGTACGGCGAGGGCGATCCGACTCTTTCCCTGACCAACCGAGCTGAGGACGACGAACTGATTGCTGCGGGCAAGAACGCTGCACCCGGCCAGAATCGCGACCATGATCGCAAAGGGTGCGACATAGTAGGCGAGCTGTGGTGCGAGATAAGCGAGGTAGCTTACGGCATAGCCGGCAGTGGCATCGCTTTTGGAAATTGCCGGAATGAGATCAAAGAGAGTAAATGTGATCGAGGTGATGACCAGCGCCAGGAGTGCGAGCAGGAAGTATTTGGCAATCTCGCTGATGATCAGATAGTTGATCAGATTGATCAGGCTGAAGCGGAGCCCGCGCGTTTCGCTGGGATCGGCGACAAAGTCAGGGGGTGAAGCTGGACCAGATGGATCCGCTGTCTCCGGTGTGGCGAGACGTCCGGGCCCGGGTTTCTGCGGCGAGCGTGACCAGCGAGCGAGGATTGGCCGCAGGTGGTGGTCGATCACGTATCTGACTGGTGCAGATTGGGCGAGGCGGCTTCTTCTGCCGCTGGCAAGGCTGGCGAGCAGAATGTAGGCGACGAGCAGAATATTCGAAAGCCAGACGCCGAGCCAGACTGGCAGGGTTCCCGCCGAGGCGAGATTCTGACCAGCGACGAGTACGAGATAGTACGCGAGAGCGACAAACAGAATTGCGACCACCGTCCGTGGGCGTGTCGAGAAGCGCCGGCCGCGGAGCGCGACCAAAAATGTGATATAGGTCAGGGTCAGACAGGCAAATGGAAAGGTGAGTCGCTTATGCCATTCGACGCGGGCCTTAAGTCGATCTTTCGCCGTCGCGCCGCGCCGGGACATTCGGTCGAGTTGCGGCAGTGTCATTTCGGAAATAGTGCCGGCTGATTCAAGCAGCTCATCACCATTCGCTCCGCGGTCGGTCAGCTTGATCGAGGCCTTCTGAAAATCGGAGGCCGTTTCAATTTCTGATATTGCATCTTCTGATATTGCCTCAGGCCGGGCATTGGGGTCGGGCCTGAGGCTGGTGGTCAGTCCAGCTTCGGATGTCTCGTAGGAGACGCCGCGGATCAATTCAGCTTCAAGCGAAAAGCGTGGCGCGCTCGTAATCCGCAGCCGTCCGCGCTCTGCGGTCAGGAGTCGCGTCTGTCGCTTATTCTCATCCTGTTGCAGGATGAAGACCCCAAGCCAGTCACCAGTCCGCGCGTCCACGTCCTGGACATACAAGAGGATGTTCGGGAAGGTCGTGATGAAGAGGTGTGGCTTTATCTGGAGTGTCGCCTCCTGCAGGAGGATTCGCGAACGCAGCGCTTTCAATTGGCGAAGTGACCGCGGCGCGACGTCGGTGGTCAGATAGATTGAGAGCAGGGTTCCGGCGAGACCCAGTGCGAGGAAGGGAAGTCCAAGCACTCGCTGATCAATGCCACAGGCCTGAGCGACGGTCAGCTCATTATCGGTCGATTGCCGGCTGCAGGTGATCACTGTTCCCAATACCAGCGCGACCGGTAATGTGATCACGACAATTCCGGGCAGCAGGCTCAACAGAAATGTCAGCGTCGCTTCCGAAGAGGCCTGGAACGAGAGGATGACTTGTGAATACCTGCCAATCTGCTGAACGAAGACGAGCGTCGTCAGAATCAGAAATGTCAGACCAATATAGGGTATCGCTTCCGCGACCGTCGACCAGAGCAGCCGCCACGAAACCCTTAGTCCTGATGTCTTCGCACGATCTCTCATCTACTCACTGGTCCTCATTGGATAATTAGTCAGATACCTGGCGCGTCTGATAATGAGTCTTATGTTATCCAGATGTGTAAAATCGTGAGAACGCATAAGCGTTTGATTAGCCACTAAAGCTCTCACACTGGAGACCGGCAACTCTGATCCGGTAGTTGACCAGTTGGACAGAGACATCGAAGCGGTCAGCGATTGATTTGACATCGAGTCCGGATTGGAGGAAGTCGCGGAGAGGTTTGAATGGGACGAGGGTTGCGGCGCCAATTGCATAGGCCTCTTCTTCGATCTGGTGGTGATAGGTTCGCCCGAGTGTTGAAACTAATGGTGAACCATGACTGTTATCAGCATAGTTCAGTTTGCTGGGTTGGTGACCAAGGATGAGGTGGCATATCTCTTCCATGAGTGTGGCGCGTTGACGGCGATGCGAATGGAGGTCGTTGATAATGATCAGTTTTGTTCCATCGTGAGGAATTTCGATTGCAGCGCCTGACCACTGGTTATTAGTAATGATCTGTTGGCGGACGTGATCCGGAAGTCCGTCGACCTGGCTGAACCTGATGATTTTGAATTTAAGGATGCTGGCGAGCTGATATGGGTCAAAGCGATCCTGGCTGCGCGCGCCGACGAGGCGCCGAATTTCGAGCGCCTTCTTTTCGTACTCGCACCACCTCGATCCGACTTTTGGCAGCAGATCCGAGGAGACCTTTTCCGTGTCATATTGACCCATTTTACTATTTTGAGCCGAGTTTATGATAGGCAGAATAGGCGACACGGAAGAGTTCCGCGAGCGCCTTCGCCGATTCAGTGGTCAGATTCGGATCTGCACGCAGATGGGCTTCGAGGATATCCGGGATCGACTCGTTTGGATAATAGACGACGGGCTCGCCTGACTGAGACGTGCCATTGACGATCCGTTCGAGGGGGACGTTGAGCCAGCGCGCAATTCTGGTCAGTGTCGGGGTATCCGGAACGCCGGTTCCGTTTTCGATCCGCGAAAGTGTCGCGGCGCTGACGTCCGTCTGTTTGGCGACATCACGAAGCGAAAGGTGGTCGACTTCCCTTTTCCGCTTCAGATAATCCCCAAGCTCGGACTTGTTGATAAACGCTTCGACGCCTTTATCTTTGTCCCGATCCCGATCCCTGTCCTTCTCTTTGTATTTATCGTCTTTTTGTTTATCACTGTCTCTGTTTGTGGATTCCAGCATTCGCGACGTCCCGTGATTGTTTAATTTCCGATCAAAATCAGATCCTGCGATCACTGCGATGATCTGCTACTGTTACACACTTTGACTTATCACATTTTGACTTATCACCATAATGTCGTAAACTCAGACAGAAATCTACCACACCGTTCTTGCAGTAGCAATATTTTGTTTCGGGACTGATACACCATTTTCAGCCGACATTTTTATAGTGGCAATAATAAAAGCGCGAGTAAAGGGTTGATAGTGACAGGCACAGCGATCGAGGAATCCGATAGCAATAGGTCTGGAGACAGTACTGACGATCTTCTGGTTGTGCGGATACTGGCTGGCGAGACAGCCCTTTATGAAGAGATCATCTCGATGCATCAGCGACGTGTCTTTTCGATTGCACGCCATTTTTTCCGCAGTCCGGAGACCGTTGAGGACATAGTTCAGGAGACGTTCACGAAGGCCTATTTTTCGCTCAACAGTTATCGTGGTGGAGCAACGTTCGAGCAATGGGTTGCGCGGATTGCGGTCAACAACTGTTACGACGAATTACGGCGGCGGAAGAAGCGAAGTGAATCGCTGCTGACCGATCTGACAGAGGATGAGGGGTCATTTCTCGAGATGAAGATGGCGCGGCCGGCGTTCGAGATTCTGGCAAACGCAGAGGATCGTGAGCGGGCGGCGGAGATAGTTGGCAAATTGCTGGTTAAGCTTTCGCCGGAGGACCGGTTGATTTTGACATTGCTGCATTGCGAAGACAACTCGGTCAAAGAGATTGCGATGTTGACCGGATGGTCGGAAGCGAAGGTCAAGATTCGCGCGTTCCGGGCGCGGAACGTCCTGAGAAAGGTGCTGGGCCGCCTTAACCTGACAGAACAACGCAAATCCAAACGTGAACGAGGCATTCAGGATGCTGACTAACAAGATCAAGGCACAGATGGTGCTGGTGGCGACATTCTTTCTCGGAGTGGTGATCGGGGCGACGGGGTTTTATCTGTACAGTCGCAAGCACGGAACCGGATCGGCCAACGATCCGCAGGCGCTGCTAAACGACATGAGCAGATCACTTGAACTGACCAGAGATCAGCGGGTCAATGTCGAAGAGATCATGAATCAGTCGCGGCTTGAAT
>JBEIMN010000281.1:0-4910 GCA_040378705.1 Acidobacteriota bacterium | reverse complement strand
GTCACACTTATCAAGTTCTCTGGCAATCAGAAGGCAGCCGGGCAGCAGGCAGTAATCAGTAATCAGTAATCAGCCGGGCAGCCGGCAGTTCGCGATCATAAAAGCACGAAAGTCAGCCCACACAGGGGCTATCGCCTGGTGCCAGGTCTTTGATCAACACCAATATTTACAAGTAAAGATTACTGGCCATCAGCCGGGCTGATATTAGCACAATCGAAAGGATTCAGATGTAAGGGGAGCTCGAACTGGAGGGAGGGAAAGGTAGAAAATCCGGCGCAGCAACCGGCTTAATCAGGAGAGTGCCGGCCGCTGCGTTGAATTGTGGTCGTCAGCGACGAGCGCTGCGGCCGGGTCTCGAACTCCGGAATGATCGGACAGGTCTCGCTGAACCGGCTGCTCCGCCCGACTTGGGTGCGGCGCTCGCCGTAAATGCCAGCCCGCCAAAGTCGGGTAGCACGATCCGCTCGATCTGCTTACCAGTCAAACGCTCGATCGCCACCAGCGAAAGCTCATCCACCGGCGAGACCAGAGTGATCGCCTGACCGGTCTTTCCGGCACGACCAGTCCGACCAATGCGGTGGATATAATCTTCCGGCGCTTCCGGCACGTCGTAATTGATCACGTGCGAGATCGAATCGACATCGATTCCACGTGACGCGATGTCGGTCGCCACCAGTATCCGGTGAAGACCCTCCTTGAAACCAAGCAGCGCTCCCTGCCGCTGCGCCTGCGAACGATCAGCATGGATCCGATTGACCTTGTGACCACGCGCCGACAGGATGTGCGAAAGCCGCTCCGCGTTACGCCGTGTCCGTGTAAATACCAACACACGTGAATGGCTCTCCTGCTCAAGCAAGTGGAGCAGCAGCGCGGTCTTGGACTCACTCGCAACCGCATAAGCTTTTTGCTCGACCGTCGAGGCCGCACGACCACGCGGACTGACTTCGATCAACCCTGGATTGCGCATCGTCGATCTGGCAACCTGCTCGATCGCCGACGAAAAGGTCGCCGAAAAGAGCAGCGTCTGCCTTTCAGCCGGCAACCGCGCGATGACCCGCCGAACATCCGGCCAGAAACCCATGTCGAGCATCCGGTCGGCCTCGTCCAGAATCAGTGTCTCAACCTTTGAAAGATCCAGTGAACCACGCTCGATGTGATCGAGCAGGCGACCAGGGGTCGCAATGACTACGGCTGGCGGCGTCCGGAGCGCCTTCAATTGGCGATCCATCGACATTCCACCCATCAGTGTCACCGAACGAACTGTCCGGCTCGGTGAAAGCTCCTGCACTCCACTCTCGATCTGCAACGCCAACTCACGCGTCGGCGCAATTACCAGCGCCCGCACTCCCGGCCGTGGCATCGTCAGTATTCGCTGTAATACCGGCAGCAGAAACGCCGCCGTCTTGCCAGTGCCAGTCGCGGCACACCCAATCAGATCCCGGCCTGTCAGTATCACCGGTATCGCCTGCTCCTGGATTGGTGTCGGTTGGGTATAGCCCAATGACTCACATCTGGATACAAGCTTCAGATCGAGTCCTAGTTCAGAAAAATTCATGCAATTCCTTAAAATATTTTATCCTCGCCAGCGGCTCGGCTCCTGTCTCCAGGAAGCCGAGCCGCTGGTGATCATATAATTGATTAGTAACGTGAACGGCCACCCCCGCCGCCGCCCCCAAAACCACCACCGCCGCCACCGCCGCCGCTACCGCCGCCGCTGCTGCTCCGGCGATTGCCGCCGAAACCGCCACCACCACCGCCACGATCCTCGCGCGGACGCGCTTCGTTGACGGTCAGGCTGCGACCATTGACCTCTTTACCGTTGAATTCGGCAATCGCCGCATTCCCTTCCTCGCTTGTTGCCATCTCGACAAACCCGAAGCCGCGTGACTTTCCAGTGTCGCGATCACTCACCACGGAAGCGGACTCAACCGTTCCGACCCGACCGAACAGAGACTCGAGCTCATCTCCGGTCGTCTGGAATGAGAGATTTCCGACATATAGTTTCATTGACATTAAGATACACCTTTCCTCATGAGAGGCTAAAGAAGCTTCGAAAATATGTGGCTTCAGTGAACGGTTACAGTGAAGGCATGATTTCGATCGCTCGCATAGAGCGGCTTCAGAGATTGAGTTCCTACCTGCTCTCGAACGATCTGAAAAACGACCACGCTACCATATCAGTTGGCGAGGGCGCATCACCGTTGATGCGCGAGAGAAGATTTACATCTTTGATACTGTATCATTGACGTAGCTTTTGCAATGGGGCCAGCAACCAATGAATGAATTTATTATTCCCGCTTCTTCGCTGGTTAAATGCTGTGTTGCCGAAAGTAATCGCGCCGTAATCGCGTTAAGGCCTGACCCCTTCGCCGCTCATCTCGCCTCGGCCAGCCGAGTCAGTTGATCCGGATCGAGCAAACCTGGCAAACCTGGCAAACCTGGCAAACCTGGCAATCCTGGCAATCCTGGCGGGCGTCCCTCGCCGGCCAGCCGCTCGACCAGCTCGAGCAGTGTCGTGTTGAGCGGAGTCGGAATGGAGTGCTTCTCACCCATCCGGACAATCTCACCGTTCAGAAACCCGGCCTCCGTCCGACCGCGCCGCTCCTTCAGATCGACCCAGGTCGAGGGGTAGGCCCGCTTCTCGAATGGCAGATCAGCTGCCGCGGCGATTGCCCGAGGATCAGCGGGGCCGTGCGAGATTCGACGCAGGTTCTCCAGATAGCTCTTCAGCCGGTATGGCCCACCGGGGTCATCGACCGGAATGGCGTTTCTTTCAAGTACCACGAGTGCCTCCTCGACGACTCTCGCCATGAACCCGGCGATGACTGGCGTGACCATCGCCAGCTGGAGGTGGCAATCGATGATTGCAAGAGTAGCGTTGTTCAGGTTAAGAATCAGCTTGCTCCACTTGACCGCCATAATTGAATCGGGAACCGTGACGTTGAAGCCGGCGCGCGCCAGATGATCGGCAACCTCGCGTCCGACCTGGTCACAGCCAAGTGGATAGCTGCCAATGGCGAGATCATTGTAGAGCGTTTGCGCAACGATGCCCGGCGCAATCACCTTCGTCACCAGGCCGGCCATTATGCCGTAGGCGTGGAGGAACCGGCGCGCCGCCAGATCTTCGTTACGAACTCCGTTCTGAAGACAGAAGACGGGAGTCTGTCGGCTGAATGTTTCACCAAGCTCCAGTAGCGCGGCCGGCGTATCCGCGGACTTGACGGCGAGCAGGATCCGATCATCCTCACGCGGAACGATCCCGGCCAGCGAGGTGGCCGCTGAAATGTCACGAATGACCAGTGGCTCCTCAGCCAGAGCCGTCAGTCGCAGTTCGAGTCCACGATCACGAATCGCCGCGACGTGCGGTTCACGTCCGATCAACAGGACCTCGGCGCCAGTTGCCGCCAGCCGGCCACCGACCAGACTGCCAAGGGCTCCCGCACCATGGATGATATATCGCATAAATATCCTGTCCGGTCAGCCGGACTTCGCTGCTGGTGGACTATTTGCTGCCTGGCCAGTGCCTGGCCATTGTTTAATCGTTGTTGCCAGTTGCTGCCAGTTGTTGCCAGTTGTTGGTCCACTATTGTGACAATAACAAAGCAGGCGCGCGACTGTACCAAATCGGGCCCCGTCGGGCGACTACAAGCGATACGATAAGCCGGTTAAAAATGATTAAATCTGGTTAAAAAGTGGAATACTCCCGGCAAGACTCGAACTTGCGACCCTCTGCTTAGAAGGCAGATGCTCTATCCACTGAGCTACGGGAGCTTAAGTGTCCATTATATCTATAGATTGAACTCAGGCAAGGCGCAAATCCAGTGTTTGGCAAGTCAGCGGGCGACTGTTTATGAACGACCTCTGGTCAAAACCTTTGGCAGGGGGCATAATGCATTGTTGATATCGGCGTCACGTCCGCGTATCACCCGGGTATTCTCTGGTGCTGGTGGTTTTTGGCTGGGAAAAGTTAGACGAGTGGCGAGTGGCGAGAGGGAAAAGATGAGCACGATCCTTGTGATCGATGATGATCCGGCATTGCATCACTTAATCGAAGGTTCGGTCGCCGGACTCGGCTATCAGTTTTGCCATGCCACCTCGGGTGAAGAGGGTCTCGACCTGCTCACTCGTCAGAATTTCGACCTGCTGATCTTCGACTATGATTTGGAGGGTATCGACGGAAAGTGTTTTCTCGATCGGCTCCGTCGTGTTCAGCCTTCGCTCAAAGTGATCATGCTGACGGGTCAGGGAACGCCGCAGGCTGTTCTGACCGCACTGTCGAGCAAAGTCTGCGATCTGCTGCTCAAGCCGACACCATCGACCGATGTCCAGTCTGCAATCCTCGCCGCCCTTGGCGAATGCCGAATCGCGGAGATCGAGGTCCTCTCTGCGCAGCGCCACTGGATCCAGCTTCGGGTTCCCTGCGACCTCAACTCCGTGCCGCTGCTCCAAAAACTGCTCACCCAGCTTCAGCTCGACCTGCCGGAAGAGATCCGCGAGGGAATGGCCTATGCCTTCCGCGAAATGATCAACAACGCGATCGAACACGGTGGAAAACTGGATCCGGCCAAGCACGTCGAGGTACTTTGTGTCCGCATGAAAAGGGCGATCGTTTACTGGATCAAAGATCCTGGTGAGGGCTTCGATCCGGATCACTTACCACACGCGGCGGTGAGCAATCCGGAAAATGACCCGTTTCGTCACGTCCAGGTTCGTGACGAACAGGGCCTTCGCGCCGGTGGATTTGGGATTCTGCTCACCAATCAGCTCGTCGATGAACTGGTCTACAACGAGCGACGAAATGAGCTGATGTTCATTAAATATCTGTGACAGAAATAGCTGTGACGATTCGCTATTTTGACGAGAGTCCCCTGCCCCATGCCAACTGAACGACCTCAGGCAAGCCGGAATGG
>JBEIMN010000280.1:0-4915 GCA_040378705.1 Acidobacteriota bacterium | reverse complement strand
GTGCGTCAAGTCGCCGCACACTGCTTTCCTGGTAGTTGAAAATTTGACCAATTGAATCCTGACAGCTATTTATACCTGTCGATAGGCCCTGTCGATAGGCCCTGTCGATAAGACGGAGCCTCAATACAATCTGCCCGCCTGGACACACACACACTGCTAATGAGACCGAGTGAACTGCGCGATAGTTCATCGGATAATACTGACAGTCTACCGGGTATGATTAATGAAGATAGCCATATTGATCACGAGTATCTCCGCGATCAGCATTATCCTGACCTGGATTACACGGGCTGGGGCGAGAGCGCTCGGTGTAATTGCTGCACCGCGAAAGGACCGCTGGCATAGCAGGCCAACTGCCCTCATGGGCGGAGTCGCCATCTATGGCTCGTTCATCTGCGGTATCCTGATCTTTCATCCCGACATTTCGTCGATCAAGCGTCTCCTGCTGGCCGGAACGCTGCTCTTCATTGTCGGGCTGATCGATGATTTGCTGCAGATCAAGCCTTACATCAAGCTCGCGGCACAGCTCGTCGCCTCGTCCGCGCTCGTCTTCAGCGGGCTGGTCCTGCCATGGACACAGATACCGGTTATCGATATTACGATCACCTTTATCTGGCTGGTCGGCATCACGAACGCCGTCAACATGCTCGACAACATGGACGGACTGGCCGGCGGGATCTCGCTGATCGCCTGCCTCTGCCTCGCACTCAATTTTGTCCTCAACGATCAGTTTCCGCAGGTCTATCTTCCACTAATCCTCGCCGCGGCGATCGCCGGATTTCTCGTCTTCAACTTCAATCCGGCCTCGATTTTTATGGGAGATTGTGGCTCGATGCTGATCGGGTTCACCATCGCCGGCATGGCGCTCTTCAGCAACGAACAGCGGACGCGCAACCTCTCCGCCGTCCTCGCCACCCCGGCGCTGATCATGCTCCTTCCGATTTTCGACACAACGATCGTCACCATCTCGCGGAAGCTCAACGGTCGCCCCGTTTCGCAGGGAGGACGTGACCATACCTCCCACCGTCTGGTCGCGCTCGGAATGTCAGATCGCCGGGCCGTCCTCATCCTCTATCTCATCTCGCTCATCTCCGGCGGACTCGCCCTGCTCGTCAGGGATCTCGATATTGGCGTCGGCGTCGCCATCGTCGCCGCCTTCGCCGTGACAATCGTTCTCCTTGGCTTTTACCTTGGCAAGGTTGGCGTTTATGACGAATCAGAAGCTCCTGTCGGCGCCTGGATCCGCGACATTACCGGTCATCCATACCGCAAAAGACTCTTTGAAGTCCTGCTCGACTTTACGCTCATCACTCTCGTCTATTATGTCTCCTACCTGCTCAGATTCGATGGCCAGCTTCCCGCCGCACAACTGGCCATCTTTCTCCGGACTCTCCCCTATGTGATCGCCCTCCACCTCTTTGCCTTCCTCTTCTTTGGCGTCTACCGCGGACTCTGGCAATACGCCGGAATTGAAGAACTTGTTGGTATCGGTAAGTCGGTCGTCGCGGCATCGACCATCTCCGGGATTATGGTTCTGACCTGGTATGGCTTCCAGGGCCCGTCGCGCAGCGTCTTCATTATCAACGCGGCACTTCTAACCCTCGCCATGGGCGCCTGCCGAATCTCGTTTCGCCTCCTCGCCGTTCTCATCGTCGGACAACGCCCCCATCAGCCCGGAGGCCGTCTCATTATCATTTATGGCGCAGGCGGCAGCGGCGAAATCATCCTCCGTGAACTGCTCCAGAATCCTGACCACCAGTTCGAGCCTGTCGCCTTTATCGATGACGATCCTGATAAAGCCGGTAAGAGCCTTCGTGGCTACCCGATCCACGCCTCCGCAGACCTCCCCGCACTCCTTTCACAATACGCCGTTTCCGATGTCATCGTTTCTACCGCGAAAGTCGATGACGCACACCTTGAAAAGTTCCAGCACCTCGGAGTCCGCTTTCGACGACTCCGCATTGCCTTCGAATGATCAGACGATGGCGTAATTGTCTGCGTCTGATAATGGATGGGTGGAAATGTAGTCCTGAACGATCTGATACGATTCTGATAATGGGACTTTTCTGAAATAAACTTGATTTTGTTACTCTGTTTCGGGCATCCTGCAGAGTGTATATCGGAGGTGAAGAGCAAGGGGCATATACTCGGGCGACAGTCGTCGAATGGAGCAACAAGGATCTTCGCCCTTGCGATTCCTGTCCGTAATGCAAAAGATCATCCCATCCGCGGACTTGGTGTTAAACGGCTTTCATCGGCGCGTCGCAGAGATTGGCAACCAACTGGACCGCCTTCTTGAATGTGGGCTGACCGATCCGGATGAGATGAGGTTACAGAATCGGTTTCAGATTCATCGACAGAACTGCTGACATTTCTGGACGACACTGGTGTACCGCAGACGAATAACGCCAGTGAGCAAGCCGTTCGGATCTCCGTCATCACTCGAAAGGTGACGAATGGATTCCGAGCAGACTGGGGAGCAAAAGCATCTGCTGACCTTCTCTCCGTCATTTCAACTTCAAAGACCAAGGGTGGTGGAGTCATCAAGGCTCTGGTAAACGTGATGTGGCCAGAGGTTCTTCCCTGGCTAAACACATAAACCCCTTGAGGAATTACCGCGAATGAAAAAGATAAACCCCTTAAGCGCCGCCTTATTTCTTCTGACCATCGTCCTGGTTGGATTGAACCTTGGTAATTCTGGAAAATTTAGTCTGCTCCGGCACGTCAGCGCCCAGGGTCAGTACGAGGAGGTTCTCCGACGTCAGCAAGTGGCGGCGAGGCAACTGCGGCGGAGCATAACGGCGGAGAGCCGTTTCGAGGGGCTCTCGGCGCGGATCGTCGAGCGGGGAGTGGTTCCGGTCATTGTCACTCTGCGCGTCGCCTTCTCCGCGCAGAGCGAGGTTCGGGAAGGGATCGAATCCAAGGCACAGCGCGCGCGAATTGCGAGCGTCCGGGAGGACCTGATTGACAATCTTTATGGCTATGATCCGAACTCGGTCAAGCGGTACGATCGGTTGCCGGTTCTCGCCGTGAGGGTCAATGCCAGTGGACTCGAAGCGCTCCGTCAGTCGAACGAGGTGCTCGACATTCAGGAGGACAAGCTCAATCGACCAACCTTGGCCAAGGGTGGTCCATTCATCGGCGCTCCGGCAGCTCGGGCGAGCAGCGATACCGGCAGCGGACAGATGGTCGCGGTGCTTGACACGGGAGTCGACAAGACCCATCCGATGATCACAGGCAGGGTGGTCACGGAAGCCTGTTATTCAACCAACAGTTCCAGCAACAGCGCTGGCTCCTTCACGACCTCGCTCTGTCCGGGGCGTGCTCCCAGTTCGACTGAGGTCAGTTATGGCGGGCAGACCTCCTCGGGGGTGGCAAAAGATGCGCGGATCGTCGCCATTCAGGTCTTCAGCGAGGTCTACTCAGTTGATGAATGCGGTGAAGGGAAGTCGCCCTGCTACCTCTCCTTCGACTCCGATATCCTGAAGGGATTGCAGCGTGTGCTCGAGTTGCGCGCGACCTATCCTATCGCCGCGGCCAATATGAGCCTGGATGCTGGAAGATACTTTGCCAACTGTGATGAGACCAACGCGGCGATGAAGCAGATGATTGATCTCCTTCGCGTCGCCAATATCGCGACGATCGTCTCCTCGGGGAATGATGGCTACAAGGATTCGATGAGCTCACCAGCCTGTATCTCGACGGCGGTCAGCCTTGGCGCAACGCGAGGCACGGCGAACGGAACAGCCAGTTTCTCTAATTACGATGCTGCCGGACTAGAAACCGAATCGGTCGAAGTCTCGGCGATAACCTCCCGCATCAGAGTTGTTCCTCCGGTCGCCACCGCGCAGCGTAACTTACAGGTCAATCCACGCTTCCAGTGGGGAGCGAACTACGGCTACTGCGGCGAGGTGTCCTTCATCAGTGCCGGACTCTACTACGGGCAGTATCTCTCGCAGTATGATGCGCGCTCGCTGGCCAATGGCACCGGCAATCAGAACCGCGCCTCCAGCCAACTGCTGCTTGGCGTCAACGACAGCGCTGCCGCAGATCGCATGCATCTGGCCATGACGAAGTGGAGCGGGGTTGGCACCAGTGCCTTCCTCAGTTGGGTGAAGAAGAACGTCCTCGCGGGTTCGCCTGTGGTTATCGCGGTGTTCACCAACTCCTGGATCTTCGATGGCGATGCCCGACCCAACGCAGGCAGCAGCGAGTATGATCACATCGTGCCCGTGCACACCATCACCACCAAGCACGGGCTCACCGACGCCAGTTACTATGCTGACGACACACTCACCTTCAGCGACAACGGCCTCTATGGAGACGACACGCCGACTGGCTCGCCCTACAACTTCTCATACGCCTTCGGTCTCTTCACCCGAACACGTGCGCAGGCCAACCTCAAGACGGGCCCTGTGTATTCGCTGCCATTGAACACGAAAAACTACGGCGTCGCCTTCACGGGTGTGAAGGACACGTATCGCGAGACCGTGCCTGTCCGCATCACCACCAGCACGAACGCAGAGCTACCCTCGATAGCGAATGGCAGCAACACCCGCCCGGCGTCCCAAGTCGTGACGCTCACAGTCACGGTCTCCGGCCTGGTCCCCGGCAAAGCCTACAAGCTCTATCGCTATAACAGCATGGCCGCTGTGCCCGATGGCAGCTTCAACACCAACGCAGCCAAGGCCGGCAGTGTCTGGCCCATCAAGATCACCTCCGGCAGCACCTATGTGTTGAAGCAATCGATCACGTCAAACCAGTCGGTCGCATATCGAGCCGTGCTCGCGACGGCGCGGTGAGCGAAACGACGACCGTTAGGTTGCCAGACACCTTCAGGAGCGGCCTTCGCCCAGCAAACGCAATAGTGGTAAGCATTCGGTGCAGCGGAGTGACTTGCAGAAAATTATCGCTC
>JBEIMN010000279.1:0-4929 GCA_040378705.1 Acidobacteriota bacterium | reverse complement strand
GTTTGCCGCGACCGCATATTGGCGCAGACACTGATCTATTATAACGGCTGGATCGGTCATTGTTACCTTGATCGGACGGACGCCCGATTCGAGTCTGGACAGATCCAGGTACTGATTGAGAGTCTCACCAAGCCTCTTCGACTCATCGTGAATCGAGGTGATCATCTCTTTCGACTTGTCCGGAGTGACTGGAAATTTCAGGAGGACCTCGCTCAAGGCCTGAATTGAACTGAGCGGATTGCGCAGTTCGTGAGAGACCAGTTGGAGGGTCTCTGTCTTGACGCGGTCCAGCTCGACGCGTTTCGTGATATCAGAGATCAGTATCACGACCCCGATCACCTCTTTGGGATCTTGTGAGCTGTTCTGGGTGATCGGAGCTGCGCCAATGGCTTCAGCATCGGCGATAAGCGCGGAAAACAGGAGCGAGAAATGGCGTGTATCGGGCCCGGTAATCGAAAAATTGACCTCATGGTTGTCCGAACTTATGGCCTCTCCACTCCACGAATCGTTGTCGGGACTGAGCACAGCGGCGAGGGAACGTTTCAGACTTGCTGAATCGATCTTTCCAAGGCTGGTCAGCATATCGACAACCGGCTGCCCAATCAGGCTCTCCGTCGGGATGTCGAGCAATTGTCCGGTGATGCGATTGACGAGAACGATCCGCCCGGCGGGATCGGTGACAACGACGCCATCGCCCATGCTCGCGAGAATACGGTTGATGAAGCTGAGGCGTGCCAGCAAGCGGTCGGTAAGGCTTTCAACCGCCTTCAGCTTCCAGTTGAAGCTGTGGGAGAGGCCGAGTCCGGGAGCACGCGCCGGGAGCTCGGACAGTGTCGGCGATCGTTCCGGCAGAAAGCCGCGCTGACTGGCGGCGAGGGTTGCCAGTTTATCGTCGAGTTCCCTGCTCACCGCCAGGGAACGGTTGAGCAGGAGGGGAAGAACGACGGCGAAACCGGTCAGCATCGGGACGATTGGGGGCAGAATCAGTAATCGATCAAAGGCAAAATAGCTTCCGGCGACCATTACCAGCAGCAGCAGTCCAAGCAGGGTAAGCTGCCGCCAGCCATCGAGCCAGTAGACGGTGACGGCTGCCAGTGCCATGACCAGCAGGGCGAGCAGAAACGAGACCTGATCAGAGAGTGGTCTGAAGTAGAGCCCGGCGCGAATCGTATTGATGATATTGGCGTGAATCTCGACCCCGGGCATCTCCCGGCCGCCCTGCGTGAGATCATTTCCATAATGTGTAAAGGGTGCGAGACGAGAATCGCCCATCGAGGGTGCGGTTGCCCCGATCAGGACGATCCGGTCACGAAAGCGCTCTCCGGGCAGATCGCCGTTGAGCAGATCGGCAATACTGAGAGTGGTGAACGAGCCTGTCGCGCCGGCAAAATTGATCTGCATCTCGTTGGATCGAAGAACCGTAACTCCGGGTATAGGTTCACCATCTGATTGGACCAGACCTGCCTGGCCCAGATCAGGCTGGCCACTGACCGGTATTCGCCGGGAGCCGACCTGCAATACCCCCTGCCGCTCGACGATCGCCGAGTAATCAAGATTCTCGGAAAGTCGCAGCAGTTCCAGTCCGAAGGCCCAGACACGCTCTCCACGGTCGCTGGCCTTGCTGAGTTGAACAGTACGAACCATGCCATCCACGCCGGGGGCGACGTGAACGTGTCCGATGGCCGCCGCGCCATCGACGAACATCCCGGCCGGGCGAAGCCACTCGATTACCTCGCCGGCCTGGCCTTGCCCGGCAACATAAAGCTGTGCCGGCAGCACGACGCGCCCATTTGTGCGAATCGATTCGGCCAGAAGGCGGTCACTATCACGAATCGTATCGGCTCCCTCAAGCTGCTCGGAGTAGATAATGTCGATCCCGATCACTCGCGGGTGTGCAGGGGTGAGCCGATCGAGGATCTCGGCCATTATTTCACGCCGCCATGGCCACGGACCAACCTGCTGCAGACTGCGATCATCGATCGCCAAAATGACGATATCCCTCGACGGTTCGATCGGGCCTCGCAGGCGGAAGAGGACGTTCTGCGAAGTGAGCGTCAGCGCAGGCACAAACCAGGTTACCAGCATCACGAGGCCGATTCCGACAAGAATGATGACCATTGATCGACCAACGCTTCCCGGCAGGTATCGTCCGGAAAAAGTTGCCGGCGTTGACGACGTTTGGGGGCGCATTGTCATGAACAGGCAGGGTCCTGAAGTTCAAGAAAACGATAGATTGTTCGCCGGTCGATCCCGAGGATCTCCGCGGCTCGCGATTTGTTCCCCTCCGTCTCGGAGAGTATGAACTGGACGTAGCGACGATCCAGCTCCGCAAGAGTCGGGCGATCGTCGATGAGGCTCGACGTTGCAAGTGCGCGCACGGCTGAGCGGCCCTCAGGAGAGGGATCAGCCGGCCCGGCGCGTTCGACGATCCTTTCCGGAAGATCACCAATCGATATCAGCCCGCCAGCGTTGACGGCGACCGCGTGTTCAATCGTATTCTCAAGCTCGCGAACATTTCCGGGCCAGGAGTAACGGATCAGAAGGTCGAGCGCTTCCTGGGCAATGCGGATCTCTTCGTGGCTCGACCGTCCGTATTTTCGGAGAAAATGCTGCGTCAGGAGCACGATATCATCCGCTCCACGATCGCGGAGCGGCGGAAGATGGATCGTCATCACGCTCAATCGATAGAAGAGGTCAGCGCGGAATTCCTGGCGCGCAACGAGCTCTTCGAGGTTGACATTGGAAGCGCCGATGACACGAACATCGATGGGACGCGCCTCGCGGCTGCCAACACGTCGAACCTCTTTCTGCTGCAGAACTCTGAGCAGGCTGGCCTGAAAAGACTGACTGGTCCCGCCAAGTTCGTCAAGAAAGATCGTTCCACCGTCGGAGCCCTCAAAGAGTCCGGCGCGGTCAGCGGCTGCACCGGTAAAGCTCCCCCTGGTATACCCAAAAAGCTCCGATTCAAGAAGAGTTTCAGTCATCGCGGAGCGTTTATCGCCGTAAATGGGAGGGCAGCCCGATCGCTATGTGAATGGATCGCCCTGGCAATCAGCTCTTTGCCGGTACCAGACTCCCCCTCGATCAGTACGGTTGCTGATGACCGCGCGGCGTGGGCAGTCATTTTATAGGCGGTGACCATTGGCGGACTGTGGCCAATCAGTCCTGATTCCGACGGGGTCGGCTGATCTGATGGAAGCCCGGCGGATTTGGTCGATGGATGCTTCGCCGCTCGTTCGACCAGCGCGAGCATCTCGTCGACCTCATACGGCTTGGCGATGAAGTCAAAAGCGCCCTCGGCGATTGCACGCAGCGCAATTTCGAGTGAACCGTGGGCGGTGAGGGCGATCAGGCGTGTCTCAGGGCTGACGCGCCTGAAATGGCGGACAACCTCGATTCCGTCCATGTCAGGCATATAAATATCTGTCAAAACGACGTCAAAGACGCGCCCATTTCCATTGGCTCCATTGGTGCCCATGGATACAGCCTCGCGACCGGATCCGGCGACGGACACATCATATCCACTCAGTCGGAGCGGAACCTCGAGCGCCATCCGCGAAGCCTTTTCGTCATCGACGATCAGAATGCTGGTATTACGATTGGAAAGCATATTCTGACTACTCATGGCCGCCGGCCGGAAGATCGACCAGCGCCATTGGGCCCACCGCCGCCAGGTGAGCCTCCCCGGCCACCTGGTGTCGGAAACCTCTCACCTGCCGGAATCCCCTTCCCACTCTGCTGTGGAGAACGGGATTCGCCCCCGGTCCTTCCACGCTCCGCCGTGCGATCATTGACCGGAAGCCTGGAGTCCCGTGGATTCCCACCATCACGGATCCGGCTTGGGCTGGTGCGGAAGAGTCCGTCATTCCGGCCTTCTCTGAATATCCGGGGGAGTGTTGGGACCCGAAGCCGTTCGATTCGGGTCGACTGACCCGCGAGGATCTGGAGCGGCTGATCCGGAAAACGTCGATTGCTCACCTCGACCTCCCCCTCGTGAAGGTAGACTTCTGTCTCATCATCATCAACAAGCAGATCAAAGATGGTCCCGCGCACGGCGATCACCGCGGTCGGGGTATTGACACGATAGGGATTGGGCCGGCCGCCAAGTTTCTCGATCTGGATTCTGGTTTTGCCTTTGATCAGATTGAAAAGATTTCGCGGCGAGGCTGACAGCCGATCGATCTGTACGGTCGTCTTTGGAGCAATCACCGCCTGCGATCCATCGGAGAGGCCAATTACCAGCCGACCATTCCGCCCGGTAACTATCGTATCTCCGGTTCGCAGTTGATCGTTGACCCGGATCGAGATCGTCTCGAACCGCGCCTGATCATCCGGGCGTCGCTGAATCTCAACCTGCCCATCGATTGACAGAATACGGACGCTGAAAGAGTCCTGGGCGCGACCTGATAATGACAGGATCATCAGAATCGGTAGAATCCCGGCACATAAGATCGCCTTGCTGCTATACATATGAAAACTCCTGAATATTAATCCCCACTTATAAAGGCTTCCATCGAATAATAGCCTGAATTCTGCACCCCGGGGGCAATATTTTTTCCACCCGCCTAAGCGGCATCACGATCGTGGGTGGAATGCCTGGTAGGTCTTTTTCAGATGATCATCCGTGACGTGGGTGTAGATCTGGGTCGTCCCGATATCGCTGTGTCCAAGCAGCAACTGGACTGAACGGAGATCGGCGCCATTACTGAGGAGCGCGGTCGCGAAACTATGACGGAGAATGTGCGGTGTGATGTAGGATATTCCAGCCGCGGCGCCATATTCCTTGATCAATTTCCAGAATCTTTGGCGGGTCATCGGCCTTCCACCCGGTTCGATAAAGAGCAGGTCAGTCGATTTTTCACCCGACAGATGGAGCCTGAATTGCCAATAATGCTGCAGGTGCGCGACCGCAGAGCGTCCAAGCGGAAC
>JBEIMN010000278.1:0-4945 GCA_040378705.1 Acidobacteriota bacterium | reverse complement strand
CTGGAGAGATTCGGTGCAGCTGCACCTCCACTTCCCGATACGGCGGGGATAACCTCAGGTGGTCGGCAATTAGCCGCCGGCTAAGGTTATACGGATCGGGAAAAACGTGGAGAAAATAGCAATCAACCGGCTGGAATTTTAACCAGTCGGTCGTGCCTGAAGTCTCTCACCAACGCCGCATAAGTCAATTAAACTGGCAAACTGGCAAACTGGCAGCCTGGCAAACTGGCAGCCTGGCAGCCTGGCAAACTGGCAGCCTGGCAGCCTGCCGGCGATTCGGCCGGCAATCCGGTCACAACCTGTTCATTCGGTGCTTAGTTGTGACCTTGGTTCGGATGGGTTGCCTGACTCATTAATTTATTATTTTGCGACCAGATTGACGAGCCTTTTGGGGACGACAATCGTCTTTATGATCTGTTTTCCTTCGAGTCGGGCGATCACTTTCTCGTTTGCCAGGGCCATCCCGATCAGGTCATTGTCGGAAATCTCAGCCGGAGCGACAATTCGCGCGACCAGTTTGCCGTTGAGCTGAATCGGTATCTCGAGCTCCTCTTCGCGAGCAAGCGCTTCATCAAAGTCTGGCCAATCCGAGGTGAGCACGATCTGGTCGTGTCCAAGATTTGCCCAGAGCGCCTCGGCGAGATGGGGAGTGAAGGGACAGAGCAATCTGGCAAGCGCTTCGAGCGCCTCACGGATCACGAACCTGTCGACCGGGGTGGCGCCGTTTTTGAGCGTGCCATCGAATGCGTAGACCTCGTTGGTCAGCTCCATCATTCCCGCGACTGCGGTATTGAAGTTCATCCGCTCTGCGATATCGTTCGTGACCCGACGGATGGTCTGGTGCGTCTTGCGTCGCAGGGCGCGGGCGGCTGGCGAGCATTCGCCCTCGATTGCGCCTTCAAACTGGTCGTGCCACTTGTAGACGATGCGCCAGACACGATTGAGAAAACGCGAAGAGCCCTCGGCGCCGGCTTCGCTCCATTCGAGATCCTTCTCCGGGGGAGCGGCAAAGAGCATAAAGAGCCGGACGGTGTCTGCGCCGTAGATTTTGATCATCTCATCCGGATCGACCGTGTTCTTCTTCGATTTCGACATCTTCTCGATCCGGCCGACCGCCACCGGGCGCTGGCAGAATCTGCAATTGCCGTTGGTCACATCATCCGGGAAGAGCCAGTCGTGCTCCTCACAACGATAGCTCGCAAGGCAGACCATGCCCTGCGTCAGGAGTCGCGTCACCGGCTCGCTGAAGGTGATCAGTCCGAGATCCCGCATGATCTTTGCCCAGACTCTGGTATAGATCAGGTGGAGCACCGCGTGTTCGATTCCGCCGATATACTGATCGACCGGCATCCAGTAGGAGGCGACCTGCGGGTCGAAGGGCAACGAGTCGTTTTGCGGATCGCAGTAACGGAAGTAGTACCAGGAGGAGTCGACGAAAGTATCCATCGTATCGGTGTCACGCCGCGCCGGGGCTCCGCAGTCCGGGCAGGGGACGTTGACGAAGCTCGGATGCTCCGCGAGGGGGGCTCCCTGTGTCCGATAGTTGAGATCGGGTGGCAGGACGACCGGCAGGCTCTCCTCCGGCACCGGGACGATGCCACATTTGACACAGTGTATGAAGGGGAGCGGGGAGCCCCAGGCGCGCTGACGCGAGACTCCCCAGTCCCTGATCCTGAAATTGACCTTGGCTTTGCCGAAACCACGCTCTTCAGCCCGCGAGATCATCGCCGACTGGGCCGCCGGAACACTCATCCCCGTCCACTCACCGGAGGCAATAAGGTGGCAGTTGTCATCCTTTGGCGTGAAGGGCTCGCTGACGGCCTCATCGTTGTCACCGCTCAAACCGTCGCTGACGATCACACGCGTGACCGGCAGCCCATATTTGACCGAAAATTCGAAGTCTCGCTCGTCGTGGGCCGGAACCGCCATAATCGCCCCGGTTCCATATCCGGTCAGTACGAAATTGGCCGTCCAGACCGGCAGCCGCTCGCCGTTGAAGGGGTTTATCGCGTAGTGGCCGGTGAAGTGGCCGACCTTCTCCCTGCCTTCGGCCTGACGCTCCTCGATGTCAAGCGCTTTCTGCTGGGTGTTGAAATCGACGATCTCCTGGCTGACGGCGCCCTGTCTGATCCATTCTTCAATGAGTTGATGCTCCGGGGCGAGAATGATCGAACTTGCGCCGTAGATTGTGTCGACACGCGTCGTGAATACCCTGATCCGCCGTTCCGGCTCGCCATCGACCGTAAAGTCTATCTCCGCGCCACGGCTGCGCCCGATCCAGTTTCGCTGCATGGCGATGACACGCTCCGGCCAGCGACCTTCGAGATCGGCCAGTGAATCGAGCAGCTCATCGGCATATGAGGTTACGCGGATGAACCACTGCTCAAGTTCACGATGCTCGACCGGGGTGTCTTCATGGCGCCAGCAGAAGCCGCCTTCCGCCTGTTCGTTCGCGAGCGAGGTGTTGCACTTGACGCACCAGTTGACCACCGCATTCTTGCGGTAGAGTAATCCCTTCTTCCACATCTGGATGAAGAACCACTGGTTCCAGCGATAGTATTCAGGCGTGCAGGTCGCGATCTCACGATCCCAGTCATAGCCGAATCCAAGCCGCTGGAGCTGCCCGCGCATCGATGCAATGTTCTCAAAGGTCCATTCGTCAGGCCGCGCGCCGATCTTGATCGCCGCATTCTCCGCCGGCATTCCAAAGGCGTCCCAGCCCATCGGGTGGATGACATTGTAACCACTCATCCGCTTGAAGCAGGAGAGCGCGTCACCGATCGAGTAGTTGCGTACATGGCCCATGTGGATCCGTCCCGATGGGTACGGAAGCATTTCGAGGCAGTAGAATTTTTTCTTTGTCGGATCGATCGTCGATTTGAAGGATGCAGCCGCTGCCCAGCGTGCCTGTTGCTTCTCCTCGATCTCCTGCGGGTAGTATTTTTCTTCCATCATTCTTCCTGTCTTCAACGCTTTTTGCAGTTTTACTTGAGACAAAACCGCGTGCCCACGAAACGCTCCGACTTTACGCAATGGCCATTAACAAATCTCAACAGTCAGACTGGCAATCGAACTGGCAATCAGTCTGAAATCGGTCGACCATAAATAAATACCGGCAATTCTACATTTGCCCTGCCCGAAATACAATCTTCAGAAAATCAATTACTTGCCGCCCGATTAGTCGAGCACCCGAAGAATAAAACATTTGAGGTAGTATGTTTCGGGAACGGAGAGAAGCATCGGATGATCGCGCCCCTGAGTACGCTTCTCGAGCACCTGCATGACACGTCCGGCATCGCGTGCGGCATCCTCGAGGATCTCCAGAAATAGTGATTCACTGACGTGATAAGAGCAGGTGCAGGTGATCAGGACTCCACCCGGGGAGAGGAGTCGCATGGCGCGGAGGTTGATCTCCTTATAGCCACGGAGCGCACCCTCGAGTGCCCCGCGGTTTTTGGCAAAGGCTGGCGGATCGAGGACGATCGTCTCGAATCTCCTGCCGGCATCGTCGTAATCACGGAGCTGGTCAAAGACATTGGTCTCGATGAACTCGACATTGCTGACACCATTGAGTTCCGCGTTGTGGCGAGCGCGTTCAATGGCCGGGAGCGAGACGTCGAGCGCCGTCACGCGGTCGCATCCCGCGGCAAGGTGGAGCGCGAACGATCCGTGAAAGCTGAAACAGTCGAGTCCGTTCCCGCGTCCGATCTCGCGCGCGACGGCACGATTCTCCCGCTGGTCGAGAAACGCCCCGGTCTTCTGCCCCGACATCATATCGACGACGAACTTCAGACCATTCTCGGTGACGACAATGTCGGTCGAAGGTGGCTCGTCTCCGGTGGGCCCGGTCTGGCCAGTCTGGCCAGTCTGGCCGGTCTGGCCGGTCTGAAACAGGATCGAATTGATCATCGGCAGCCCTTCGAGCTGTCGAACCCGGGCGTCGTTCCGTTCAATGATCAGACGCGGCTGAAGCAGCTCGACCAGCAGCTCGATCCAGAGCCCTTTCAGTCTGTCCATCCCGCGTGTCAGCGTCTGGATCACCAGCGCCTCGCCATACCGATCGACTACCAGCCCCGGCAGTGCGTCACCATCACCGTGGACAATCCGAAAGCAGTCGCTGTCCCGGACGATGCGCGTCCGAAGCTCCAGCGCCTGTTTCAGTCGATTGCGCCAGAATTCGCGGTCGATCACCGCTTCGGGATAGCGCGAAAGTATCCGCAGCGTAATCTCAGACTCGGCTCCAAAATGGGCCCAGGCCAGAAAACGGCCGCGTTGGTCGACGACACGGACCACCTCGCCACTCTCCACCGCCGGTCGTTGCCCGAGATCACTTCGATAGATCCAGAGATGGCCACTCCGCACTCGCGCCACCCCACGGGTGGTCAGGACGGCTTCCGAACCTCCCCGGCTTGCCGAATTTGTCGAATTTGCCGAATCGGGGTCTCTCCGCTCGAACTTGCTGTTTTGACTCTTGGTTGTCTCTTGACTCTTCTTCATAAATGCAGAACGATACATCCCAGGGTTGTAATAATAATGTCGAAAAGGAATGATTTCCCAAACAGTCCATTGTGCCTATTCAGGCTGGCGGGTCAATAGCGATGAAGCACGGCGGTATCTATCTGGCATTTGGATCGAATCTGGGGGATCGTGCCGCGAGCCTGCTTGAGGCCATCGCGCGGCTGACGCGGAAGGGGCTGGTCTTTGAGCGGCTCTCCTCGATCTATCAGACAGAGCCAGTCGGCTATACTGATCAGCCTGTTTTTCTCAATCTGGTGGCCGAGGTTGGCGGCGAGAGCGTCAGTGCCCTCGATCCGTGGGAACTGCTGCGCCTCTGCCTCGAAACGGAAGAGGAGCTTGGGCGTTTACGGGAGATTCCACAGGGACCGCGAACAATTGACATCGATCTGTTATTATTCAACGATTGGAAGGCGGAGGGAATTCAGGG
>JBEIMN010000277.1:0-4959 GCA_040378705.1 Acidobacteriota bacterium | reverse complement strand
TCGGAGTGGAAATCGATCTACGTCGACTACAGCGGGACATTGCAGAAGGCACAGATCGATAATCAGAACTGACAGTTGGAGCACTGAACGGCTGGAGACAGTATCCCGGAAGGATCCTGAAAAAGGAGTGGGCAATGATTATCGGATTACCAAAAGAGATCAAGGACAATGAATCGCGGGTCGGACTGACCCCGGCAGGAGTCAAGACTCTCAGCGATTTCGGCCACACGGTGCTGGTTCAAAGCGGGGCCGGCGTGGGGAGCGGCATCGGCAACGGAGAGTACGAGACGGCGTGTGGCCGGATCGTCGATTCGGCCGACGAGCTCTGGGAGCAGGCCGAGATGGTGATCAAGGTCAAGGAGCCGGTCGGGCCGGAGTATGAGCGGATGCGGGCGGGACAGATCCTCTTCACCTACCTTCACCTTGCACCAGACGCAAAGCTGACCCAGGCGATGCTCGATCGCGAGGTGATCGGGGTGGCATACGAGACGATCACGTCGGACGAGGGCCACCTTCCGTTGCTGACCCCGATGTCGGAGGTTGCCGGGCGGATGGCGGTGCAGGTTGGGGCACACTATCTGACCAAGCCAGAGGGTGGGCGCGGCGTGCTGATGGGTGGCGTTCCGGGAGTGCTGCCGGCCAAGGTCGCGATTGTTGGTGGCGGAGTCGTCGGCATCAACTCGATCAAGATGGCGGTCGGGCTTGGGGCCCACGTCGTCGTGCTCGACAAGAATCTCGAGCGGCTGCGTTATCTCGACGACATATTCGGAGCCAAGATCCGGACGCTGATCTCAAATCCATACACGGTCAAGGAAGCGATCGCCAACGCCGATCTGGTGATTGGCGCAGTCCTCGTTCCTGGAACGTCCGCGCCGCGAATGGTGACGCGGGACATGCTTGGCACGATGCATCGGGGCGCGGTGATCGTCGACGTCGCGGTCGATCAGGGTGGCTGCATCGAAACGACGAGACCGACGACCCATAGCAACCCGACGTTCTATGTCGACGAGGTGCTCCACTACTGCGTCGCAAATATGCCCGGGGCAGTTCCACGGACATCGACCTTTGCGCTGACCAACGCGACCCTTCCCTTCGCGATCAAGCTGGCCAACAAAAAGTTCAGCGACGCGATCAGTGCCGATCCGCACCTGAAGAACGGGGTCAACACCTACCGTGGACACCTGACCTACCAGGGAGTCGCCGATTCGCAGGGGCTTCCCTGCCAATCGATTAATGATCTGATCTGACAACCAAAAGATAACGCCAGATAAAGGCAGATGACGACTTAGTTTTAATGGAAAAGGCCGCGAGTAAGGCTCTGGAGATACCGGCGATTGACACGCGGGATCATCAACGGCCTTGCCGCTCGCCTTTGGCGATCGCTGACCGCGTATTCGTCCGGCTTCTTCGATAAATGGCATAAATGGCGTTTACGACGCTATTGCAATACTGCAGCAATATGGCAAAAGGAATAAAAATCATCGAAATCGAGGCTGGATCGCTCGCCGACGAGCTGAGCCTCGAACCTGGCGATCGGGTCTGGACGGTCAATGGCAAGCGTGTTCGCGACGCGCTCGACTTCAAGTTTCTGACGTCAGGTGAAGAGGAGCTGACGGTCGAGGTGATCAAGGCGGGCGGCGAGGAATGGGAGATCGAGGTCGAGAAGGACGATGGCGAGCAGTGGGGGATCGACTTCGAGCCAATGACGCCGCGGCAATGCGGCAACGACTGTGTCTTCTGTTTCATCCAGCAGAACCCGGAGGGATCGCGCTCGACGCTCTGGGTGCGTGACGAGGATATCAGATTCTCTTTCATGTACGGCAACTACTCGACGCTGACGACAATCACCAAAGCGGAGACGCAGCGTGTCATCGAGCAGCGGCTCACCCCGCAGTATGTCTCAGTCCACGCGACCGATCCGGAGTTGCGCGCCTGGTTGCTGGGGATCGACCGTCAGGACGATGTCATGGGTAAGATGAAGAACTTCATCGACCATGGCATTGAGGTTCACGCACAGGTTGTGCTCTGCCCGACGATCAACGATGGGGCGCAGCTGGTGCGGACGATCAACGACCTGGCGACCATGCATCCGGGGATCGTCTCGACGGCGATCGTTCCGCTCGGGATCACCGATCGCCACAAATACCGGAACCGACTGGTGCCGGTGACTGACGAGTATTGCGCGGAGATCATCGATCTGGTTGCGCCGCTTCAGGAGAAGCTGCGAAAGAAGATCGGAACCTCGTTCGCCTTTCTGGGGGACGAGTTCTATATCCGTGCCAAACGACCGATTCCGCCGCAATCACATTATCGCATCGTCCGGGGGAGCGGCGCCGACGAAGATGCCTATCCGCAGATCGAGGATGGAGTCGGCATGGTCCGGCAGTTCTTCGAGGCCCACTCGAAGAGGATGAAGCAGCTCGAACGGATGCGCGGCAAGGGAAAGTTCACGCCGGAGCAGGCGCACCGGATTCACGGGACACTGGCGACCGGGCGCGTCTTCTATCCGATGTTGAACGAGGCAGTCGCCGAGCTGAACGAACGTTTCGGAACACGGCTCCACGTTGCAGAGGTCGAGAACACCTTCTTTGGCAAGGAGATCACGGTCGCGGGCCTGCTGGCCGGCGTCGATTTCGTGAAGGCACGGGATCAGTATCGCGGCGATTTTCTCATGATTCCACCGCACAGTTTCCGCGAGCACGACCGACGGTTCCTCGACGGCATGACGGTTGGGGATCTGGCCGCCGAGCTGGTGCTGCCGATACGGCGAAGCTGGCACGAGGTCCTCGGCCTGCCGGAGCCAGGGGAGGGCCGCCGGGCGGTGCTCTCACACGACTATGGAGCAGTCACCTCGATCTCCGTCTGAGGTGAGACCCGGGATCCGACTTTGCCGGAGCGGCCCATACTTCCTGAAGATACTTCCCGAAGATATTTCCTGACGATACTGCTTATGGATCTCGATTCGAATCTGATTGAACTTTACGAAGCCCGCGAGTCACTGTTGCGGCGGATCAATCCGGACGCCGTCAGCCTGATGGACATCGAGAAGTTTCTCCAGGGGGCGGTGACGGAGGTTGGGGCAAGGCTCGCGGTCGATCGCTGCAACATCATCACCCCGACGCCAGAGGGCGGATATCGTGTCAGTCACGAATATCTTGGTGACAGTTCGCTCACCCCGGGACTCGGGTTGAACATTCCGGCAAAGCTGGTTCCGCTCGAAACGATCAACAAGTATCTTCCGCAGGCACGCCACTACACGATCGATGACAGCCATTCGGCGAAGATTCCACTCTGGGTCAGGACGACGCTCCAGCTGATCGGAACGCGGTCGGTGCTGGTAGCGCCATTCGTCCTTCGAGATCAGTTGCTTGGGGTGCTTGGCCTTCACTACTGCCACGAGCCACACCACTGGACGGAGGCGGAGATCCGGCTGGTCGAGTGGCTGGCCAGCCAGGTCTCGATCGGCCTCCAGTTCACGCAGCTCTACCAGGAGAAGGAGCGCGAGGTGGAGCTGACACGCCTCATGCTTGAGATCTCGAATGACATCAGCACGCGGAGTGATTTTCGTGAAATCACCGATTTCGTGATCGACCGGGCACTCGATCTGCTGAAGGCCGACTACGGCGGGATCGCGATACTCGACCAGTCTGGAGAGTCGCTCCATTTCGACGAGTTGCGAGCGCGACGCGGTTTTGATCTGCGCAAGTCGGTCGAGATAAAGTATCGGGAAGCGCGCGTGCTGCGGCTGCCGGATCACCCGGCAGTGAGCGAGATGATTGATGATCGGCGTGCGCTTCGGCTCGAGGATTCGCGCCAGTCGCCGCTTGCACGGTACCTCTTTTCGCACGTCATCCGCGGTAAGTCGGCGCTGGTCGTCCCCATCACGGTCA
Source organism: Acidobacteriota bacterium (assembly GCA_040378705.1). Lineage (GTDB taxonomy): Bacteria > Acidobacteriota > Blastocatellia > RBC074 > RBC074 > CAIOZW01. The sequence continues at coordinate 1,069 of JBEIMN010000277.1, read as the reverse complement.
AGGAGAAAGTGCTCGGAATCATCGCCATCGTCTGGTTCAACGAGACGAAGCGAATGAGCGACTACGATGTCCAGCTGCTCGATGGAATATCGAGCCAGCTGGCGATTGCCCTCGAAAAAGACCGGCTGGCGACGGAAGTGCTGCGATTGAAGCGGCAGTTGAACGATGCCCGAGCGGGTGAGCGGATCATCGGCTCGTCAGGAAAGCTGCGCCGGGCGATCGACATGGCGCTGTCGGTCTCCGACAGCACGACAACGGTCATGCTGCAGGGTGAGTCCGGAACCGGCAAGGAGTTGATCGCAAGCCTGATCCAGTTCAACTCGCGCCGCGCTTCGCGGCCATTCATCAAGATCAATTGCGGAGCAATCCCGCCAAGCCTGCTCGAGACTGAACTCTTCGGCCATGAGCGCGGAGCCTTCACCGACGCACGCTCACGGCGTGTCGGTCGCTTCGAGGAGGCGAGCGGAGGAACACTCTTTCTGGACGAAATCGGCGAGATGAGCCTTGCCGCGCAGGTCAGCCTGCTCCGCGTACTCCAGGATGGCGAGTTTACACGCGTCGGTGGCAACGAGGTGATCAAGACCGATGTTCGCGTCATTGCCGCCACCAACAAGAACCTTGAACACGAGATCGAGGAAGGGCGCTTCCGGCGCGACCTCTTCTACCGGCTCAACGTCTATCCGATCCACCTTCCCCCGCTCCGCGAACGTTCCGACGATATCGAACAGCTCGTCGCCTATTTTATCGAGCGATTCCAGCAGAAGAGCGGCCGGCGGGTCAACGGGATCACTGATCACGCCCTGCAGATGCTCAGGAGTTATCCCTGGCCGGGCAATGTCCGCGAACTCGAAAACTGCCTTGAACGGGCGGTGATCGTCGCCGCCGGCCGAACGATCTCTGAATCGGACCTTCCTGAGACGATCCGCGCGCAGGAGTCGCCGCAGATTTCAAGTCAGCTCGAACTCACCCTTCCGATGTCGATGGAGGAGATCGAGAAGATGGTCATCAACAAGACACTTTTGCTGACAGGTGGCGACAAGGCCAAGGCCTCACGGTTGCTGGGAATCGG
>JBEIMN010000276.1:0-4973 GCA_040378705.1 Acidobacteriota bacterium | reverse complement strand
GAAGAAGTAGCGGCTTGACTGTCAGACCATCGCCCGACCGAACAGGAGTGGGCGAGTTCGTTACTGGAAGAGAGCCCGGCAGACTTGCAGCCTGCCGGGCTCTTCTCGTCTGTAGTGTCTTGCATTTCCACCAGTCCAATATCTGATGAGACGCTGGAGGCCATTCAGTCTGTCATCAACAACTCTCCTTTTTGATCGGTTACTACAGAAATGTAGTTCTGGTTGTCTGGTAGTACAATATTGTTTCTCTTGGGCGGCAAAGCGACTAAATTGAAGGAAATGGCTATTTTGTCGCTCGGAATACCAGCCGGGGGGTGACGGATGGTCGCCGCCGGATGACCACTTGTCCAATTCTCCCGCCGAAGATTGACCGGCTTGAGAGGCGGAAACGAGTGGATGAGGTGCCATATTGTCAGCGGCCAGCGGTCGGTGAACCGCGATGACGGTCTGCCCGGTGGAATTAATGGTCACTCCTGCTCCGCCGGCCGGAAGCCGGCCCCTTCCGGCGGTTCAATTCGAACAATAATGTATAAACCAGTGGCCTGAAGTACAAAAATGTAGTAGTGGTCAGCAAGCTGCCGACGGCGAATTTGTGGTGGGTGAAAAGATTAAGTGCTATTAAAATCAGCGTTTAGCAGTAATGAAAAGGTTATTTTTTGTCCTGTTACAGGCTATGGCATTGCTATTGCAATACTGTGGAGCGAAGAACAAAGTCAGATCCCTGGCCAGGCAAGGGTGAGTGAGACAGGGGTAGAGTGGGATGGCGGGGGAGGGCTGAGAATGCCCTGCCTAAATGGGTTTGAACAGGTTGGATTGAGTTGGAATTGAGTTGAATTGGATTTGATTGGATGAAGATCAATCTGGCAAAAATTGAGCGGCACGTCGATCTGAAATTACAGCGGGTGGCGCAGGTCGGACAGGCGGATGGTCTGGCCGGGCGGCTCGGAGCGATTCGTAAGTTTATGGGTATCGAGACGAACCGGCTCCACCTGCGTCATCGACACGGGATTGATGGTCCGCAGATCGTGGCAGCGCGGAGCCTGATCGTTGATCGGTTGATACAGCATCTGGCAGAGACAGCGATTCGCGAGAATGCTGGATCGATGAATGGGGTCGATTCGCTGGCGATCGTCGCGTTGGGAGGGTACGGGCGTGGCGAACTCTCGCCACTTTCGGATATCGACATCCTCTTCCTCTACCCGGAGAAGTCGGATCTCGGGTTGATGACCAAGTTGAATGAAGCATTGCTCTACCTGCTCTGGGATATCGGGTTCACGGTTGGGCACAGTGTCCGGTCGATGTCCGAGTGCCTTTCGATGGCGCAGGAGGACGCAGTATCCCGCCATTCGCTGATCGATGCGCGGTTGGTCTGGGGGAGTGAAGATCTGGTCAAGACGCTGGGCGAACGGCTCAACCGGGAGGTCTTCGAGAAGAGTCGGTCGGTCTGTCTCGCGCAGTTGTTGCGCGACCGTGAGGATCGTTACCGGTCCTTTGGCGGGGTGGTCTGCCTGCAGGAGCCAAACCTGAAGGAGTCTGCGGGAGGGTTGCGGGATTTGCAGACGCTCTGCTGGGCGGGAAGGATTGCAGATGGGACGCGTGGGCTGAAGGGGCTGCTCGATTCCGGGATCATTTCAGAGTCGGACGGGAAGGAGATTCGAACTGCCTATGATCTGACATTGCGGATCCGGAACGACCTCCATTTTCTGACCGGGCGCCACACCGATGTCCTTTCGCTCGCTTTGCAGCAGCAGGTTGCGCCCCATTTCGGATATGCGGACACGGCGGAGCAGCAGGCATCAGAGCTCTTCATGCGGGACTATTATTTGCGGGCGCGCCGGTTACACGTGCTGGCGACGGGCTACCTGCAGCGGCTGGTGCAGCGTCACGAAAAGAAGCGCTGGTTTCAGCGTGTACGGACGGCGCCGGCGATTGGCGGGTTCGTCATGCGTGATGGGATGCTTGAGCAGGATGACCGGAGCGTCCAGCTTGACGGGGTTCGGACGATGCTTGCCTTTGGTTACGCCCAGGCGACGGGATCGGATCTGAGTCCGAATCTGCAGGAGTCGATCCGCAAAGGGCTGACGGACAGGGGTGGAGATGGGTTGAGTAGCCGGGCGGATATTCGTGAGGGGCTGCTGCGGATGATGAGTTCGACCGGGCGGGTGGCGCGCGGTTTGCGGATGATGCACAACCTCGATTTTCTGGGGGTGATTCTGCCGGAGTTCGGGCGGTTGACCTGCCTCGTCCAACACGATCTGTATCATCGTTACACGGTGGATGAGCATACATTGCGGGCAATTGAGGTTCTCGATGAGCTGGCCGGATCGCGCGGGAAGGCGACGGAGCGGTATCGGGAGCTCTACCGGAAAGTCTCCGATCCGCTGGTACTCCATCTCGGCCTGCTCTTCCACGACATTGGGAAGGGGCTTGGGGGCGGGCACACCGAGAAGGGGGTACGGATTGCCGAGGAGGTGTGCGGGAAGTGGCAACTGGAGCCGGAGCGGACAGGGGCGGTCAGTTATCTGGTTCGCCAGCACCTTGCGATGTCGCACATCTCGCAGCGCCGGGATCTTTCGGATGAAAAGGTTATTCGTGATTTTGCGGCGGTTGTCGGGACGGTTGAGAGGCTCAATCTGTTGACGCTGCTGACATATGCGGACATCAATGCGGTCGGGCCGGGCGTCTGGAGTGAATGGAAGGATTCGCTGCTCTGGGAGCTTCACCAGCGGACGAAGAGCCTGCTCGCCCCGAGCGAGGAGACGGCGCGGGCTCGCGAATCGCTGATCCAGTTGCTATCGAAGACGTTGATCAGTGAGATGACTGAGGCCGAGGTTAGAGGCCACTTTCAGATGTTGCCGCCGGATTATGGTCGGTTCTCCTCAGCAGCGACGATCATCGAGCATCTGCGGCTGGTGAAGCGGCTCAATGCGCAGCCGGTGCGAACGAGCTGGAAGGTCGATCTTCCGACGCGCTGCACTGACCTCCACCTGAGTGCGTACAACCGGCGGGGGCTGCTCGCCGGGGTCGCCGGCGCACTGACAGCGCAGGGAGTAAATATTCTGAGTGTCCACCTCAATACGCGAACCGACGGTGTGGCGGTCGATTCGTTCAAGGTTCGTGACACGGCTGGGGAGCCGATCGTCGATCCGGCGAGGTGGGAGCAGATCGATTATGCAATAAAACGGGCTTTGAATGGGGAATACGATGTTGCCGCGGCGGTGGCGAAGCGGCTGCGGACTCAGAACAGTTCCCGTTTGAAGAAGCGCAGGATGCTCAATTCCGCTCCGATAAGCTTTAGCTGGGATCAAAAAACATCGGAGAAGAGCACCATCCTCGAAGTGCGGGCCAGCGACAGACTCGGACTGGCCTGGCGGATCTCCAGTACCCTTGCCGAGCTCGGACTGGACATCGTCTTCGCCAAGGTCGCCACGGAGAAGCATCTTGCGCTTGATATCTTTTATGTCGTGAATGAAGCCGGTGAGAAGTTGCCGGACGAGTCGTTGCCCAGGATCGAGCAGTCACTTCAGGAGGTACTGCACGATAACAGGGTAGAGGAAGTTTAACACGAGCAGTTGAATGAGAATCTACATCTATCAAGAGGAATATCAATGATGAGCAAACGAACGAATTTAATGGGCGTGTTGGGCGTCCTGTCGACACTGGTTGCGACCTCGTTACCAGCGGCGGCACAGACGGTTGAGGAGCGGCTGGCGACTGCGGAGGCAGCGATTGGAACGGCGCAGACGGCGGGTGACAACGCCTGGATGCTGGTCTGTTCGGCGCTGGTTCTGATGATGACCGGGCCGGGGCTGGCGCTGTTTTATGGTGGTCTGGTTCGCCGCAAGAATGTGCTGGCGACGATGATGCAGAGTTTTATAATGATGGTGGTAGTGACGGTTCTCTGGGCGATTGTTGGTTACAGCCTGGCGTTCGCGAAGGGAAGCCCGTTCATCGGCGGTCTCGATTTCCTCTTCCTGAAGGGGGTGGGAACGGCGCCCTCCGCATACGCGGCGACGATCCCGCACCTGACCTTTATGGTCTTTCAGTTGATGTTTGCGATCATTACCCCGGCGCTGATCACGGGTGCCTTTGCCGAGCGGATGAAGTTTTCGGCGATGCTGCTCTTCTGTACCCTCTGGGTACTGGTCGTCTATTTCCCGCTGGCGCATATGGTCTGGGGAGATGGAGGGTATCTCAACGCTTTCCTTGGCGGCCGGATTCCGGCGCTCGATTTCGCGGGTGGAACGGTGGTTCACATCTCGTCCGGATTTTCTGCGCTGGTCTGTGCACTCTACCTTGGCAAGCGGCTCGGATATCCGAAGACGCAGATGATGCCGCACAACCTGGTTCTGAGTGTGATCGGGGCGTGTCTGCTCTGGGTGGGCTGGTTTGGTTTCAACGCCGGGAGCGCGGTGGCGGCGAATGGTCTGGCATCAAACGCCTTTGTGACGACACATTTTGGAGCGGCGGCGGCGGCGCTTGGCTGGTTGCTGATCGAATGGATCCGGCTTGGTAAGCCGACGGTTCTTGGTGGTATCTCGGGAGCGGTTGCCGGGCTGGTCGGCATCACGCCGGCGGCCGGTTTCGTGACGCCGATGTCGGCGCTGATCATCGGTTTCATCGCCGGTGTGGTCTGCTTCATCGCGGTGACGGAGGTCAAGAAGCGACTGGGCTATGACGATTCGCTCGATGCGTTCGGTGTGCACGGGGTTGGTGGTTTCACGGGGGCGATCCTGACGGGTGTCTTCGCCAACAGCGCGATCAACACCGTCTTCAAGGATGAGGCGGGCAACGCGCTGCCGAGCGGGCTTCTTGAGGGCAACTCGAAGCAGGTTCTGAATCAGTTGATTGCGGCCGTGATCGCGATCGTGCTTGGAATGGTGGCATCGTGGGTGATACTCAAGGTTGTCGATCTGTTGGTTGGTGTGCGGGCGACCGGCGAGGATGAGACGGTTGGGCTGGATGTCTCGCAG
>JBEIMN010000275.1:0-5015 GCA_040378705.1 Acidobacteriota bacterium | reverse complement strand
GGGGCAGGGACACGCGCTCGAGGTCCCCAGCTACCAGGTGGACAAGATGAAGCGCGAACTCGAATGGATTGAAAAGTATCTCCAGCCAATTCGTGAGTCCAATCTGGAGAGATAGGGGGCCGCAGACTCAGGGCCCAGAGAGACCAGAGAGACAGGAACCAGAGAGACAGGAAAGGGCAAGCAGCGTGTCAAAGGCAATCAACATTTCATCACCATCGCCTGGAAATACGCGAACCGTGACCGAATCAAAGGATACCAACCCGAAAGTTCTGCTGGTTGGTAACCCGAATGTCGGCAAGTCGGTCATCTTCGGATATCTGACTGGAAAGTATGTCGCGGTCTCGAACTATCCGGGCACAACGGTCGAGATCTCACGTGGGAAGATGCGCTATGGCGGTCGCGATTATGACGTGATCGATACCCCGGGGGTCAATTCGCTGGTCCCGCAATCGGATGACGAACGGGTGACGCGCGACCTGCTCCTCGGATCGGCCCCGGATCTTCTGATACAGGTTGCGGACGCCAAGAATCTTCGCCGGACGCTGCTGATCACTTCACAACTGGTTGAGTTTGGAATCCCGATGGTACTCGTCCTCAACCTGATGGATGAGGCACGCAACCGGAACATCGAGATCGACACGGCGGGATTGAGCGAGCTCTTCGGCATCCCGGTCGTTCCGACGGTGGCGACCGACGGTGAAGGGCTCCATCAGCTCCATTGGGCGATCGGAACGGCGATTGGCAAGGCGCGCCCACCGCTCGATCCGCTTGCCGAATCGCGTCAGCGGATGCTCCGTGATGACCAGATGACGCATGAAATCTGTGGAGAGATTGCCGCACTGCCGCCGCAACTGACCCTTGAATGGCTCCAGACTCGTGAGGCAGGTCTTCGTGAGCCGGTCATTGAGAGGCTTGGCCTTGAGCAGTCGTCCATTGACCGGCTGACGACCGAGTGGCGACTTCCGCTCCGCACCCTCTCCGCCCGGCTCGAAGAGCTTCGCAACGGTTTTCTTGATGAGACCGCCGCCCGCTTCAAGAAGGTTCTGCCAAGCCTTACCGACGAGGCACAGGACAGCCGGCTGCTCGGCGCGGCCTATGTTCTGCTCGGGATCGGGCTGACGCTCTTCCTCTACACTGAGGCGGCGCGCCTGCTCAACCTCTTCGTCACCCCGCAGACCGGCTGGGAGTTTCCGACACCATACCAGGTCGTCAACCACTGGTTCGACCACACGCTGATACCGGCCACGCTCGGACTCTGCGACAGATTTAGACTTGGAGTGGTCGGAACGATCCTTTTCGGCACGCTCAATCCGGAGAGTGGCAGCTACGAGAGCGGCTTCCTCTACCCGGCGATCACCCAGATCTCGATCCTGATCGCCCCGGTGATCATCCCGCTCGCGATCGTCCTCTACCGTTCCCGCCGCTTCGCAGAGAAGCTTGGCCGCTGGTCGCGGGAGTGGCAGACCGGAGCCCCCTTCCTGATCGTTGTCCTCCTGCTGATGTACGAGTTCGTCGGTGTCGTTGGGGCAGGGACGCTCGTCGATGCCTTCGAGACGACCCTCTTCAATCAGTACCTGACACCGTTTCTGCAGGGTATTCTGCCAACGGGTTTTATTTACGACTTTCTGGTGGGTAAATATGGACTCATCTCGGTTGGGCTGACCTATGCGCTGGCGATAGTCCTGCCGATCGTCTTCACCTTCTTCATCGCCTTCGGGCTGCTTGAAGACAGCGGATACCTGCCACGGCTGGCGATCCTCTCCGATCGCCTCTTCCGAGTCATGGGGCTCAACGGCAAGGCGGTGCTGCCGATGGTCCTTGGCCTTGGCTGCGATACGATGGCGACGATGACGACCCGCATCCTGGCGACGAAGAAGGAACGGATCATCGCGACGCTTCTACTCGTCCTCGGTGTCCCCTGTTCGGCACAGCTTGGCGTGATCCTTGGCATCACCTCGTCGATCAGCGTCGGTGCGGTCATGACCGTCTTCGGGGTCGTCGTCTCGCAGATGATCCTTGTTGGATATCTCTCATCGAAGATCATTCCCGGAAAGCGCGGTGACTTCATCTTCGAGATACCGCCAATCCGCGTCCCGATATTCAAAAATGTCTGGACGAAGACCCGCCTTCGCATAAAATGGTATCTGAAAGAGGCGCTTCCGCTCTTCGTGCTTGGGACGCTGATCCTCTTCGGGCTCGATCGCTTCAGGTTGCCGACCCCGTGGGGCAGGCTGAGTGGGCTCGAAACGATGGAGCGAACCCTGGCCCCCGTCGTCACCGGCATTCTGCAGTTGCCAGCCGAGACCGCGCAGGTGCTGATCCTCGGTTTCCTGCGCCGTGATTACGGCGCGGCCGGCCTCTTCGATCTTGTTCGAACCGGGCAGATGAACGCGGTACAGATTGTCACTGCGCTGATCGTGCTGACGCTCTTCATTCCCTGCGTCGCCAACTTTTTTATGATGATCCGCGAGCACGGCACCAAAAAAGCGCTGCTCATGCTCGCCTTCATCACCCCCTTCGCGATCGGAGTCGGGGGCGTCGTCGCCTGGCTGTTGCGGGCGCTGAAGATCACATTTTAAGGAAAGGCTGAAGCGCAATGCATCATCGAATCGCTGACGAGATTGTCGAAGTTCTGGAAGCCGTCTGGACCAGCGAAGAGGAGGGAACTGATTCCGAGGAGGGCGTCGCCAGCCGGGCGATGACCGTTGTCACCGAAGAGCTGCTGGTTGAATGCGAGAGCGCCGGATTTATTTCGCGACCCGGTGTGGGGCGCATCGCCCTGACACCGCTCGGCCGCCAGACGGCAGAGGATGTCATCCGCCGTCACAGACTCGCAGAGCGCCTCGTCGTCGATGTCCTCGGGATGACGATCGAAGAGAGCGAGGTTGACGCCTGCGAGTTTGAGCACCTCCTCGCACGGAACGTTACCGAAGCGATCTGCACGCTGCTTGGCCATCCACGATTCTGTCCCCATCAGCATCCTATTCCGGAAGGTGACTGCTGTCGCCGCGCCGGCGATCAGGTTAGCGCCGTCGTTACCTCTCTCGATCGGCTCAGCCTTGGTGAACCTGCGCGCATCGCCTATGTCAGCGCACTCAACTACCGCCGCATTCAGATGCTGTCGTCTCTTGGCATACTTCCCGGCGTCCCGATCAAAGTTCATCAGCGCTACCCCTCGTTCGTCATTCAGTGCGAGGAGACTCAGATCGCGCTCGAAGAGGAGATTGCGCGCGATATTTACGTCTGGCGGGAGTGATCTGAAATACTCTTATTCAGAAGATAGATTGTCTGTCAGGGCCCGGAACGCACGGGGCCTGACAGATTAGTGGTATGAAGTCGTGCCAGCTGCTGTTTAACCGACTGGTTGCGCCGTCGCAGCGGGTGGCTCCTTCGGGCTGCCGCTGCAGCTCAGTTGCTGGAATTCCGCTTTCGACTTCCCGATCGATTCGGTCAGCTTTTTGACCTCTTCCTTGAGCCGCTTTCCCTCCTGCAGCTCTTTCTCGGTGATCGACAAGTCAGCGGCTTTCCTTTTCATTTCTTCCAGTTTTTCCCTGAATTGATTGAGCTCGATCCTCGCGTTTGAGATCGTCGATTCGAGTTGCTGACATTCGAGCTTTTTTTCGAGCATTTCGATCCTTCTGCGCTGCGCATTGACTTCTATTTGTTGCTCTTTATCTTCACAGCCTGAAATCTGAATCACCAGTACAAACAGCAGGATTGACTTGATATTCTTCATCGAACCTCTCCAGTTTCGTCTCTCGTTTCAGTGAGAAAGGGTTGAAGTTGAAATAGATTTTAAAGTGATAATCGTAAGTATAAGCGTGAGTAAGTTCGATTTCGGTTCACCTTTCCTCAAGTTTTTTCAAATAAATATTCCGGGTTAGCGGCGGCATCGGGGTGCGCGCCGCCTGATGGCGAAACGCGGGCCCAACATGCCCGGGATCTTCCCCCGGGCAATCGCATATTTCGAGTGAGCTGTTTTCCGTGCCACCACGCTTCTCGGTCTTTTCGCGTCGGAGGACTACGAAGGCGACAATGGCCCCCTGGGCGTCTTACTCTTAAAATGCGATCGCCCTGGCGTCTTCCCGACAGTTTTTCCCTTCAAACGGCTTCCAAACTGGCGAAAAGCGGCTCGCTTCGGTAGACTTACTTTTTATTTCTTCAGACAGACAATTCCGTCACCGTGCACAACGCGGCGGAGATATTTCAGAGGAGACTTTCATTCATGTCATCTGGATCTGTGGGCAGGGTAGGCATACTGGTCGGGGGCGGTCCGGCTCCCGGCATCAACTCAGTGATCGGATCGGCGACGATCAAGGCGATCAACTCCGGTTTTGAGGTCATTGGTATCCAGGACGGTTTCAAGTGGCTGGTGCGGCGTGACACTTCGCACATGCGTCAGCTCTCAATCGACGATGTCTCACGGATTCACCTCCGTGGTGGTTCGGTTCTTGGCACCTCGCGTGAAAATCCGACCAAGTCGGAAGAGTCGATGACGGCGGTGGTTGAGACGCTCAACGAGCTTGGGATCACGCATCTGGTGACGATCGGCGGGGACGATACCGCGAAGTCATCGGCGACGGTCGCCGCGCGTTCCAATGTTCACACGGTTCACGTCCCGAAGACGATCGACAATGATCTGCCGCTGCCGGCGCACATTCCGACCTTCGGTTTCCAGACGGCGCGTCACGTCGGTGTCGAGATCGTCAGCAACCTCGCCGCCGATGCGGCAGCGACGCGTCGCTGGTACGTTGTCATCGCCATGGGGCGCCAGGCGGGCCATCTCGCCCTCGGCATCGGCAAGACGGCCGGGGCGGCACTGACGCTGATCCGCGAGGAGTTTCCGGAAGAGACGGTCCCCTTTTCGAAGATCTGCGACATCATCGAGGGCACGATCATCAAGCGGCGGGCGATGGGCGTCAACCACGGCGTGGTCGTTCTCGCAGAGGGGCTGATCGAGAAGCTTGACCCGAATGAGCTGAAGGATCTCCAGGATGTCGAGCTCGACGAGCACG
>JBEIMN010000274.1:0-5021 GCA_040378705.1 Acidobacteriota bacterium | reverse complement strand
CTGGATCGAGACGAAGCGCACCTTGCCATCGGTCCGTGTCACGCTGCCACCCTCTGCGAAACAGTACTCGGCTTCAATCTCCGCCCAGTGATTGTCGACCATAAACTGGATGCCCCATTTGGTGCTCGCCTCCTCGCCCGCCTCAGCAAGGAAGATTACGTCCCGATCGAGCGCCACCTTCTGCCGCTTCAGCTCGAGCATGATCATCAGACCGGCAACGACATTGTCCTTGTCGTCGACCGTGCCACGACCATACACGTAGCCCCCTTCGCGCGTCGCCGAGAATGGCGGATGGACCCACTTCGCCGGATCGACCTTGACGACATCGGTGTGGCCCATAATCAGAACCGGGCGCTTCTTGCCGCTGCCGCGCAGGCGCGCAACCAGGTTGGGACGCTGCGGATCGAGCGCGAAGAGCTTTGTCTCGATTCCCTCGCGGTCGAGAACCGATTTCAGATAGTCGACAACCAGCTTCTCATTGCCCGGGGGATTGCTCGTATCGAGGCGCAGAATCGCCTGGAAATGGCGCATCGTCTCCTCGCTGATGCGTGCCTGATCTGCAGAGGGAGTCTGTGCACCGGCTGTCGTGACGAGCAGTAACAGAAAGACGAGAAATGTAAAATATTGCCGCTTGAATCTGGTCATAATGATAATCACCCGGGATTTATGGTTTGGAAAATATGTCAGGAGATCTGTGTAATCGGAATGATCGGCTCTTCGTCAACCGGCTTCTGACCACGAAAGACGCGGGCAAGCAGCGGCGGTGCGATCAGCGTCGTCGCGATCGCCATGAAGAGAACGACGCCATAGACAGCATCGCTGATGACGCTCAGTCCAAGACCGATGCGCGCAACGACGATGCCAACCTCGCCACGCGGAACATGCCGACACCAACCTGTAGCGCACGTCTTCTGCCCAGCGACCAGGCCGCCGCTCCACAGCCAATGAGCTTGGAAACCACCGCCAGAAGGGTGATGACGACCGCCAGCATTATTGTCGAACGATTGAGAAAGGCGTCCAGCTTGAGTTGCATGCCGATGTTGACAAAGAAGAATGGCAGGAAAAACTCTGTCACCGCCTCTGCCTGATGCGGCATATCGGTTCCCTCGGACGATTCAGAGAGCGCCATCCCGGCAAGGAAAGCACCGATTATTGCCGCGACTCCGATCTCACTCGCGATCAGCGCAAGTCCCAGACAAAGCGAGAATCCGAATATCAGATAGGACTGTCCGACCTTCAGTTTCTCGATCCGGGGTCGAATGCGATTGACTGTCCGCGCGCCAACAAACAGCACCAGGACCGTGAAGCCAATCGCCATGCCCGCGGTAAAGACGATCTGAAGATAGTCGACATTGCCCTTCGCGAGACTGCTGACGACGGCAAGGATCAGCAGACCAAGGATGTCATCGATCACCGCCGCGCCGAGAATTATCCGGCTGACATCGAGACTGAGCAGTCCCATCTGCCCAAGCACGCGCGCCGTGATCCCGACAGAGGTCGCAACCATCGATGCACCGACAAAGATCGACTCAATCGATCCCGCTCCCCACGCCAGCATGACTGCCCATCCAAGGATGAATGGAACGATCACCCCGAAGACGGCGACCGCGAGCGCCCTCCCCCCGACACGAAAAATGTCTGCCGGCCGGGTTCCCAACCCAACCAGAAAGAGCAGGAACATGACTCCGATCTCGGCCAGTGCCTCGGTCAGCTCATCCGGCGCAACCAGTCCGAGCAGTCCCGGACCGATCAGAATACCGGCCAGAATCTCACCCGCCACTGCCGGCTGGCGCAGTCGCTCGAAGAGCTCCGCCGCCAGCTTGGCGGCAACAAAGATGATGAAGAGCCGAAGCAGCAGTCCGCTTTCAACTGCCATGTGGGCTGCCGTCTGGGCTCCCGTCTGGGCCCCAGTCAGGGGAAACACGGCCAGGAACTGCCCGATCGGCAGGGTAAGGTCAGGAATCATATCGCTTTCCTCTGTTCACTCGCTGCCGGCTCAACAGCCCACGCGAGTAAAGGGTAATGCCAGGGAGATATCGACGTAAGTCCGGACCGATCGCTGAGCGAAAGGTAAATTCCGCTCAGGCGATCACCTCATCTATCACCCTTCCGTGAACATCGGTCAGACGCATGTTGCGCCCATTGAACTTGTAGGTCAGTTTATCGTAATCGAGTCCGAGCAGATGAAGCAGTGTCGCATGAAGTTCGTAGACTGTCTTCTTATTCTCAACCGCACGGTAACCATATTCGTCAGTCGCGCCGACAACCGTCCCGCCCTTGACGCCGCCACCGGCCATCCAGACACTGAAACCAGCGGCATTATGATCGCGACCATCCATTCGCTCGGAGATCGGCATGCGCCCGAACTCACCGTGCCAGAGGATGATCGTCGAATCGAAGAGGCCACGGCTCTTCAGATCCCTGATCAGTCCGGCAATTGGTTTATCGGTCTCGGCGCAGTGGAGGCCATGATTGCCCTTCAGATCCCAGTGGGCATCCCAGGAGGGATCGAAGTTGCCGCCGCCGGAGAAGAGCTGCACATAGCGCACACCACGTTCGACCAGCCGCCGCGCCATGAGCGCCTGGCGTGCAAAGTAGTCTGTCGGCTGCTCACCGACCCCATAGAGTCTCTGCGTCGCTGCCGATTCGCGGCTGATGTCGATCGCGTCACTGGCATGGGTCTGCATGCGGAAGGCCAGCTCGTACGAATGTATCCGCGCAGAGAGTTCGCTGTCGGCCGGATTCTGATCGAGATGCTTCTCGTTCAGTTCGCGAAGCAGGCGGAGCCATTTCTGCTGCTGTTCTGGTGTCCGCCCCTGCGGCGGATGCAGATCGACGATCGGATCACCCGAATCCCGAAATGGTGTCCCCTGAAATGCCGCCGGCATATAGCCGTTGCCCCAGTTCGGCGCGCCATTGATCGGCCCGCCGCGATGATCCGTGAAGACGATGAAGCCGGGCAGGTTTTCGTTCTCGCTGCCCAGACCATAGGTGACCCACGAACCGACACTTGGGTGGCCGGGCAGGATGCTGCCGGTATTCATCTGAAAGAGTGCCGGACCGTGAGCCGGACTGAGCGCCGTCATCGATCGAATGACGGCAAGATCGTCTGCGTGCTCGGCGACGTGCGGAAAGAGATCCGAGATCTCGATCCCCGACTGACCATATTTTTTGAACTGCCACGGTGATGGCATCAGTCCACCCGGCGTTCCCATCACGGTCTGGATCTCGCCGACACCGGTCATCGCCTCCCCCTGCCGCTTGAGCAGCAGTGGCTTCGGATCGAAGGTGTCGACCTGGCTCGCTCCGCCATAACAGAAGATGGAGATGACCGCCTTCGCCTTCGCCGGAAAATGCTGCCTCTTTGCCGAGAGCGGTGACTGTGGAGACTGATCTGCTGGCGTTGCGGCCAGCAACCCTTCTTTATTGAGCAGATCGGCAAAGGCGACACCAGCGATGCCGCCGCCAAGTTTCGTCAGAAGATCCCGGCGTGAAAGATAGTTCATCAGCTTGACTCCTTTGGTCATTTTTCAGTCCTGGTCTGCCATCACAATCTACTGGCGGTAGAGAAACTCGTTGAGATTGAAGATAAGCTGGCAGAATTCAGCAAGATTGCCCGGCGCGTTCTTATCCGTCCCGATGAAGGCAATCGCCTGCTCGCGCTCATACACGGTCGGCTGGCGGCCAAGCGCCAGTTGCCACGCCCGCTCGACCTGGCGATTGACATCGTTGCCGACCTCGGCGACGAGCCGTTCGGCGAACTTCTTACCCTCGAGGATGATAAAGTTGTTGTTCATCATCAGGAGAGCCTGCGGAGCAATCGTCGAGCGGTTCCGGCGTTCGCAGGAGTTGACCAGATTGGGCTGATCGAACGTCTCGAAGAGCGGATAGCGGATGCTGCGCTTGGAATAGACGTAGAGGCTTCGACGCCAGGTCGAAGGATCGTCATCCGACTTGCCGGGCCAGGTCCGCTTGGTGCTCGACTGGAAGAGTTTCGGATCGATGTAGGGATAGACGCACGGCCCGCCGAGCGTCCGGTCGAGATTGCCGGCGGCGTCAAGGATGAGGTCACGGATGACCTCCGCTTCGAGCCGGACGCGCGGCATGCGCCAGAAGAGGCGGTTCTCCGGGTCGATGGCCATGCCGGTGGCCTGATCATCGCTGCGCATCCGATAGGCTTCTGAAGTGAGCATGAGCCGATGCATCTGCCTGACGCTCCACCCGCGATCCATGAATTCGAGCGCCAGCCAGTCGAGCAGTTCCGGGTGGCTTGGCAGTTCACCAAGTTTGCCAAAGTTGCTCGGTGTCCGGACAATGCCCTCACCGAAATGGTGCTGCCAGATGCGATTGACCATTACCCTTGCCGTGAGCGGATTGTCGCGGTTGGTCATCCATTCGGCGAGTCCACGCCTCCGCCAGGTCGAGCTGGCGTTCGCCGGCGGCGCCGGAAATCGATAGTCACCAATGACCGAGAGGGTTCCAGGCTCCATCGCCGGGCCACGGGCATCGACGCCGCCACGGTGTAGGAACCAGGTTGGCGCGGCTTCCCGCCCCTTCTCTGTGATGGCGCGCGCAGTTGGATAGGGCTTGGGCTTCTTCTCATCGAGTGCCCTGATCTCCGCCGACATCGCGTCGTGCTTTTGGCGATCACCGGCCGACATCCGCCCAATCATCTCCTTCTCGCTGAACTTCTGCGCCTGGCGATCGATCTCGATCACCTTCCGGATCTGCTGATAGGTCAGTTTCTGGCCCGGAGTCCGTTCTGCTTCCGGGGTGCGCCAGGCGAGCTGCATATATTCAGGAAGCCTTGCGACCGCCTCCTCGATGAGGATCTTCGCGTAGGGGGCTTCCAGCTCCCGGCGCGCGGCCTTGAGCGGCTTGAGAATGGCGTCGATCCGCGCGGTTTCGGCCTTGTGGGCGGCAACGATATCGGCTGGAACGACGGGGTAGTTGAGGGGCTCAGCCGGGGTGAAGACGGCCTGCATTCGATAAAAATCTGCCTGGCGAATGGGATCGAACTT
>JBEIMN010000273.1:0-5024 GCA_040378705.1 Acidobacteriota bacterium | reverse complement strand
ATTCATTTACAAGCCGTCAGCCGGGCAGAACAAGGGAAAACTGCGAATCGACTATACACGACCGAGCAAGGATATCATTGCACTGGTCGGGGATAATGTCGTCTTCTACCAGCCACGGATCAACCAGGTATTCAAATCGACCCTCGCAAAGGCGGCAAAGGGCAAAGTCAGCGGATACTCGCAGCTGATCGGACTTGACGGATCGGTCAAATCACTCGCCGGAAACTACAGCATCGAAATTGTCGGTGACGAGGTGACCAACGGGCAGAAGACAACCATTTTGCGACTAACCCCCAAGGGGGCAAAGGCCAGTGGGCAGTATGCGACGATCGATATCTGGGTCAGCCAGCAGAGCTGGCTCCCCGTGCAGTGGAAACTTGTCGAGCGCAACGGAGACTTCACGATCGTCTCCCTCAGGAATATCCAGTTGAATGGTTCGATTCCGGATTCGGCCTTCAACGTCACGATTCCGAGCGGCGTCAAGGTTGTCGATAAGATTTAATCAAGCAAAAATATAATGAAAGATCTGACCAGCAGTAAATCGAGCCGGGCATTAAGAGAGGCGAAGTTTGTCGCCAAGGGACTGCTCTCAACACGCCATCCGCTTCTGGCGCACCTGATACCGATGCGTCGTTGCAATCTGGCCTGTGGGTATTGCAATGAATACGACAAGGTCTCCGATCCGGTGCCAGTCGAAACAGTCAAGCGGCGGCTCGACCGCCTTGCCTCGTTCGGAACCAGTGCGATCACGATCAGCGGTGGCGAGCCGATGCTCCATCCACAGATTTTCGAGATCATTACCCATATCCGCTCGCACGGGATGATCGCCGGCCTGATCAGCAATGGCTACTACATGACGCGGGAAAACATCGCCAAACTGAATCGGGCGGGGCTCGAGTACCTGCAGATCAGCATCGACAATGTGACGCCAGACAAGGTTTCGCAGAAGAGTCTGAAGGTGATCGACCGCTATCTTGGCTATCTGTCAGATGATGCGACCTTCCACGTCAATATTAATTCGGTCATTGGTGGTGGAGTCAAAAATCCTGAGGACGCGCTGGTCGTCGCCAACCGGGCAGTCGAGCTTGGCTTCGGATCGACCCTTGGAATAATCCACGACCATACTGGTCAGTTGAAGGCGCTGAGCGGAGTCGAGGAAGAGGTCTACAATAAGCTTCGGCGCTTCGGCAAACGGAAGTTTGGCTGGCTGAACAGCTTTCAGGATGACCTCGCCTATGGGCGACCGCACGAATGGCGCTGCCGCGCGGGCGCGCGCTATCTCTACATTTGCGAAGAGGGGCTCGTCCATTATTGCTCACAACAGCGCGGCTACCCGGGAATTCCGATTGAAGAGTACACGACCGAGCACATCGAGCGCGAGTTCAACACCGAGAAGCCCTGCGCGAAATTCTGCACCATCGCCTGCGTCCAACAGGTGGCGATGATGGACAACTGGCGCGCACCACAGCAGGCAGCGCCCGAACAGCCGGCGCTCCAGTAGCCGGTGTCATAATTGAACCTGACGACGGTAACCCGTAGTTGTCGTAATGCAGTACTGCCAGCAAGTTAATCCCCCAGGAATTGAATTGCTGGCAGTACGAAAACAGGAGGCAGTCTCTTCAAGCCAGAGAAGATCCAATTGCCGCCATCCCCTGAGCCCCTTAATCAGCGATAATCAGTAACCAGTTCTCTTTCGGTTCTCCCGCAGTTCAGTCTTTCAATGGCTTCATCTCACCGATGCGATGAAGCTTCATCATCGAACTAAGGCTCGGCTGCTCTGGAAGTCGTCCGGCCATGGCGACGACCGTCTCGCCACGGTGGGCGAGTCCCTTCGAGACAATTACCTCATCAGCGCGTGAAAGCAGGTCGGAGGTTCTGCCAGTGAAATCGAGCAGCAATGGTTCGATTCCCCAGACGGCAGCGAGTGAACTGTAGGTCTTCTCGTTCGGAGTGAAGGCGACGATAAGTTGCGAGGGTCGAAGGGCGGAGAGATGGCGGGCCATGCTTCCCGATCGCGTAAAGACGACGATCAGCTTTGAGCGAATCTCCTGGGCAGCGTAACTGGCGGCTTCGGCGATTGCACGTCCCTCAATACCAAGCTGCTGGCCATTGATCCGGTCGCGAAGTCTGCCAGTCTGGAGGTAGCTGCTCTCCATAAATGAGATTATGCGGGCCATGGTCTCGATCGACTGGCGCGGATAGTCGCCGGTGGCAGTCTCTGCGGAGAGCATGACGGCATCCGTGCCGTCAAGGATGGCATTGGCAACGTCGGAGGCCTCGGCACGTGTCGGACGCGGCTCGTGGGTCATCGACTCAAGCATCTGCGTAGCGGTGATGACCAGCTTTTGAGCCGCATTGGCCTTGGCAATTATCTGTTTCTGGTAAACGGGAACGCTCTCGACCGAGGTCTCGACCCCAAGATCACCGCGGGCAACCATTACGCCATCGCTGGCCTCGATGATACCGTCGAGATCCTCAAGCGCTTCGCGCTTCTCAATCTTCGCGATCAGCGGAACATTGGCGCCGAGAAACTCGATCAGGGTCTTGGCGCCAATGCAGTCACGAGCGCTCCGAACGAATGAGAGTGCGACATAATCGACCTGCTGCTCAAGTCCGAACTTCAGATCGCCACGATCCTTTTCGGTTAGTGACGGGGCGGACAGTTTGACGCCAGGCAGGTTGATCCCCTTGTTCTCACCAAGATGGCCGCTGTTCAGAACTCTGCACTCGACCTCCGTGTTACCGATCTGCTCGACCTGCAACTCGATCAACCCATCTGATAAAAGAATGCGATCGCCAGTACTGACATCCTTTGGAAGATTGGCGTAGCTGGTCGAGAGAAGCGTCGAATCCCCTGGCACATCGCGGGTCGTGATCGTCAGGGCCTGCCCCTCAACGAGAAAGATCGGCTGGTGATCCTTCAGCTTTCCAGTGCGAATCTTCGGTCCGCTCAGGTCGAGCAGGACCGCGAGCGGCCGTCCGATCTCCGCTGCAATCTGGCGAGCATTACGGATCGCCTCAGCATGATATTCGTGGGAGCCGTGCGACATGTTGACACGCATCACATCCATCCCGGCCATCATCAGTGAATGTAACTGCTCGGGTGAACGGGATGCCGGCCCGATTGTCGCCACAATTTTTGCTTTTCTCATTTTTATGCCAGAGTTGGGGCCAGAGTTGGGGCCAGACCAGGGGCCAGACTATAAGCGAGACGATAAGGAGATTTCCAACCGACGCCAGTTTCCAGCCACCCGCCAACGGATTAGCTTTAAAAAGACGGGAGCTTTAAGGCGCGAACCCTGGATGTCACCTGCCGGTTCGGGCTGGTGCTTTTCCAGCGCCGGCCGGTGCGACGGTCGACTTGCTGTTTGCCAATTGAGCGTCGATGGCCGCCCGCAGCTCTCGTTCATTGCTCTCGTTCCAGCCAATCAGCCGCTTCACCATCCGTCCATCGGTACCGAAGAGAACCATCTGTGGAACGGCGTGGTTACGGGGATCAAGGAAGTAAGCGATGATCTCCGCCGTCAGAAAGCCGACCGGATAGCCGATCTTTGTCGCGGCGATGAAGGCGTTCACATCGACCGCCCGATCCGCATTGTCCGTCGCCAGGGCGAGAACCGTGAAACCGCGCTGCCGATACTGGTTGTAAATTCCAGCCAGGTGCGGTGCGTGATCGATGCAATGCGGACATTTGGACGAAAAGACATCAAGCAGGACAACCTTGCCGTGAAGGCTCGAGAGCTTCATCGTCTCCCCACCCTTCAATACTGCACCGGGAACCGTCTGGATCATCCGAATCGAAATGTCCGGGGTATCTCCCTCTCCCTTTTTATCCGGTAACGTGGGAACCGATTGCGCCCCCGCCAGCGAGGCCATGAACGAAGCCAGAGCCAACGCCAGGATAACGAATGAGGCCTGGCGGCGGAATCGTGAGTCGAGAGAAAAATTTGCCATGCTTTTTGCTGCTCCTCGCTTTGAGATCGCCATCTTTTCAACGGCGTGATACGCTCAATTGGTCGCCAGTTCCCGTTTGACGACCTCTTCAAGGTGGTCAATTCCGTGCTGAGGACTGTCACCAATCAGATGCTCAACGACTTTTCCCTGCCGGGAGATGATGAATAACTGCGGAATTGGCGGGGCTCCGGTCTCGTCTTCGGTTCCGAAAAGAAAGGAACGGGAGAGCCAGTTGCCGGCATAGCCGATCGTGTAGTTTATGCCGACACGCCGGATGAACTCTTCGACCTTCGGCTGATCGGACTTCTCATCGGATGTCAGACCGATCACCTCGAGTCCACGATCGCGGTGCCTTCGGCTCAGCTCGGCCAATTGTGGCGCCTGCTTGACGCAGGGTGGGCAATAGGTCGCCCAGAAGTCGACGACCAGCACCTTTCCCTGATAGTCACGCAGATTGAATCGCGAACCGTCAAGCCGCGTGATCGGAACATCGAACGACCCGACGATCGCCTTTTCGTTGGTAATCAATCCGCCATCGGCAAGTTTCGCTGAACGACTCGCCTCGCCACCGGCCAGCGGAACCGGAGATGGCGCCATATCGCAGGCCATCGAACAGAGAGCGAGTGTCAAAAGCAGTCCTCCAACGAACATCCCTGAAGCTGAAAATACTCTTCGCGACTCGCGATCCGGTCGGGCCGATCTCAACCGACGATAATTCTCATCACTGGATTTCGACTGACTCATAAACTATCCCTCTCCTGCTATTCTATTCCCCGCCCTGTCTCCTGCCATATCTCAGGATGACTCTTCAGACGAATCGCCTGCCCTGTCTCCTGCCATATCTCAGGATGACTCCTCAGACGAATCGATCGACGAGTCCTCAAGCATCTCCGGAAGAGCAATCCGATAGTCTTCGGATACCCATCTCCCCAGATCGATAAGGCGGCAGCGCTCTGAACAGAACGGCCTGGTCGGATTGTCTTCCCAAATGATCTCTTTACCGCAAAATGGACATTTTCGTTTCATACCACTGTCAGGATAACGCAAAGCTCAATAAACGAAAAGGACGT
>JBEIMN010000272.1:0-5055 GCA_040378705.1 Acidobacteriota bacterium | reverse complement strand
GCTCGCAGAATGCGATCACCCTGGAAAGGTGGACTTTGCCCCGAGTGGGAAGACTTGCGAGCAGTGCCTGGGTGAGCGGGCCTCCGGCCCGCATGCCCTGGCGCAGAGCGACTTTGAGATGCAAAGGAGCGGAGAAAGGTGAAGACATGCGGGCCGGAGGCCCGCGCACCCAGGGTAGGATGCCCGACTCGTAAAAGGCGATCACCCTGGAAAAAAGTGGACTTTGCAAAAGCCCTGACCGCGGAGGTGATGAAAGTCCTGGAGACTTGAATGAACTGATGATAATGCAGATAATGGCAGGACTATCAGAGAGGGTATTCCAATCGACCTGGCCAACCTGGCCAACAGTACCCGCGAGAGGTGAGACTAACGAATTGACGGGCCAGCAGTGATTAGTTGACTAGTGATTGGTATGGATCAGTATTGGTTTGGGATGTGTAGAGCTGCCCGAATCGGTGGTTTGTTTAAGTTAAGGATGGACGTTTTATGGCCGTAGTACCTGAACAATTGAATCTGAAGCGAATGGTTGACATTCACTGCCACATTCTTCCGGCGGTGGATGATGGAGCGCGGACGATTGAGGAGTCGATCGCGATGTGTCGATCGGCGGCCGGGGACGGGATTTCGACAATCGTGGCGACGCCGCACATGTTTGACGGGGTCCACACGACTCCGGAGAAGGGGCTGATTGCCCGGAAGCTTGAGGAGTTGCGACGTGAGGTTAGTAGTTTTATCGATATAGTCCCGGGGGGCGAGGTTCGGTACAGCTATGAGATATTCCAGGAGGCGCCCGATCCGTTGACGAAGATCAGGTTGAACGGCAGTTCGTACATGCTGCTGGAGTTTCCATTTCAGGCGGTGCCGCCGAATATCGAGATGACGATCTTTCAGATATTGAATGCCGGGATCACGCCTGTGATCGCGCATCCGGAGCGAAATATGCGTATCCAGGAGCGTCCGCAGATTATGGCCGATCTGGTGGAGCGTGGCGCCTTCGCGCAGATCGATGCGGGGAGCCTGACGAAGAGTTTTGGGCCGGAGCCCTGGCTGACGGCGAAGCGTCTGATCGAGGCCGGTTTGGGGCATTTCATTGCGACCGATGCGCACCATCACGATCGGCGGCGACCGATCCTCTCGACAGCGGTGGCAGTGGCGGCCGATCTGGGTGGGATAGAGTATGCGCGGGCGATGGTGATCGACAATCCGACGGCGCTGATCAGGGATCAGGGAATACCCTACCAGATGGAATGCGACTATGACGCGCTCTCCGGAAAAAAGAAGAAGAAGAGCTGGTTCACGTTTTGGAAATGAAGGTGGCGGTCAGTTGATGGCTGCGAGAGGGGCCGGCAAGGTCCTGACGTGGTGAATGGCAGAGAGGGGAGAACGATGAAGAGTATCGGGCGAGACGGGCGAGGCGGGCGACACTGGTTGATATTGGCGCTGATGCTGGGACTGACGATGGTCTGCAGCGCGAAGCCACAGTGGGAGAAGCGGACACTGGCGAACGGGCTTGAAGTGATCGTGATCGAAAACCGGTCGGTTCCGCTGGTGACGGTTGAGATCGCCGTCAGGAATGGCGCCTATACTGAGACGCCGGAGTACAACGGCTTGTCGCACCTCTACGAGCATATGTTCTTCAAATCGAACGAGAAGTCGAAGGAGAACGGCTACCAGGACCGCGTTTCGGAATTGGGGATGCTCAGCAACGCGACGACGCGGGAAGAGGTTGTCAATTACTACACGACAACCGTCAAGACCGGGACACGCGAGGCGATGTTGCTGATGCGGGATTCGATCAGGTACCCGCTCTTTGAGCCGACGGAGTTCAGTCAGGAGATCCAGGTGGTGCTGGATGAGCTGGCGCAGCACCGTTCTAATCCATTCTACTATCTGGTGAATGCGGTCGATTCGCGGCTCTGGTACAAGTATCCGTCGCGCAAGAATCCGGGCGGCTCGCCGGAGACGGTTGGGCGGGCGACGCCGGAGATGATGCGTGCGATTCAGAAGAAGTATTATTTGCCGAACAACTCGGCACTGGTCGTCTCTGGTGATGTGGCAGCGGGGGAGGTCTTCCGGCTGGCGGAGGAGGTCTTTGGGGACTGGCCGCGCGGGGAGGATCCGTTTCTGAAGGACCCGGTGCCGAAACATCCCGCACTTGAAAAGGACACAGCGGTGATTGTCAGTCAGCCGGTCAACGCGGCGACGGTGCAGTTTGGTTACCACGGCCCATCGACGGATACGGATGCGGCGGCAACATATGCGGCGGATGTCTTCTCGTTCATTCTGCGCCAGCCCAATTCGCGCTTTTCGCGCGAGCTGGTCGATTCAGGGCTCAGCACGGGAGCCTCGCTCAACTACTATACTCAACTCAATGTCGGTCCGATCGGATTGATGGCGCAGACGACCCCGGAGAAGTTGAAGGAGACGATCAGGGCGATCAACCGCCAGATTGGGCTCTTCACGCAGCCGGACTACTTTACAGATGAGGAGCTGGAGAGTGCGAAGACGCTGCTCAACGTCAACGAGATCTATGATCGTGAAAAGCCATCGGAGTATGCGCACACGGTCAGTTTCTGGTGGGCGAGTTCCGGGCTCGACTATTATGCCAGCTACATTGAGAATCTGCGGAAAGTGACGCGGGCGGATATCAGGCGTTATGTCGACCGCTACATTCGGAATAAGCCGCGGGTGGTCGCGGTTCTGATGTCGGAGGCGGATCGGCAGCGTATCGGGTTGACGGAGGCGGAGCTGCTGGTGCGTGAGCGTGAGGAGGCTCCGGCTTCGACGGTGAGCCCGAAGCCGAATCCGAAGCCAAGTCCTAAATCGGGTGCAAAGCCTGCCCGGCCGAAGAAGTAGTCGATCATCGCGGTGTCCATCAGGCCGATGAGTGTGTGGGGGGAACAATGAAAAATATCAAATATGTCTTGTCCGGGGCGGCGCTGATCGCGGTCCTGTTGCTGGCGGAGATCTCTTCACCGGTGGTGGCCGCGGTTCAGGCAAGTGGCCGGCTGCCAGAACAGCCAACTGCACAGACGCCTGCACAGACGCCTGCACAGGCGACTGATGCGACGACCGATTTCACGCTTTCAAACCAGGTGAAGACGATTCACCGGCGGGTTGATGGCAACGAAGTGGTTGCGATTCAGATCTACTTCCGCGGTGGAGCGCGAAGCATTACCGAGCAGAACGCGGGGATCGAGGAGCTGCTGCTTGAGGTCGCGGGGCAGGGAACGCGCAAGTATTCGAAGAGTGAGATCAATCGTGAGCTGGCGCGGATGGGGACGGTGATCGATTCCGCCGCCGGCTATGATTTCAGCGTGATTGCGATGCGCTGTGTCAGGTCGAACTTCGATCGATCGTGGGCGCTGCTGACCGAGATGGTCCTCAATCCACTCTTTGATGAGAAGGAGGTCGCGCTGGCAAAGGATCAGCTGCTGAATGGTCTCCGGCAGCAGAATGACACACCTGAGCCGGCGGTGGCGATACTGGCCAGCAAGCTGCTCTATGCGACACATCCCTATCGCAATTCACCAAGCGGGACGATCGAGTCTGTCGGGCGGCTGACGGCGGCCGATATGAAGGCTCACCACGCGCGAATGCTCGAGGGGGGACGGATGCTGGTGGTCGCGGTCGGAAACATCGGGCTCGACGAGGTGAAGAAGAAGGTCGAGGCCGGCTTTGGCGCGCTGCCAAAGGGAAGTTTCCGCAATGAGCCGGTACCGGCGCTCTCCCATTCCTCGGCTCCAGAGTTTCAGATCGTCGACAAGAGTGTCGCGACCAACTACATTCGCGGTACATTCGCCGCGCCTCCGCTCAATCATCCCGATTACCCTGCCTTTTCGGTGACTGTCAATATTTTGCAGCAGATCCTCTTCCAGGAAGTGCGTGTGAAGCGGAACCTTAGCTACGGTGCAGAGGTGACGCTTCTTTCGAACGCCGCCAACTCGGCATTCATCGGGGTGACGACGCCAAAGCCGAACGAGACGCTGCGGGTGATCTTCGACCAGATAGACTTCATGCAGCGCCAGGTGCTGCTGGCGGAGCCGCTGAAGTCGATTATCGGGAGCTTCCTGACCCAGTATTATACGAAACTGGAGACGAACGATGCCCAGGCTGCACGGCTGGCCGAGTATGAGCTGCAGGGTGGCGACTGGCGGCGGCTCATGACCTGGATGGAGGAGACGGGACGGGTGACGCCGGAGGATATCCAGCGCGTCTCACGCGCCTACCTCAAAAACTTTCATATCGCGGCGATCGGGAATCCTTCGCAGTTCGACCGTGATCTTTACCAGAGCCGGTAGTGGGCTTCCGCCGGCAGCCCCAATAGCCCCCCGCCAACTAGAGCAGGTAGGGGCGGTTCGCGAACCGCCCCTGCCTTAACTCACGCCGCGTTTTTGGCGGCGGGGGCGGGACCGTTTACAAAAGAAAGAGGAGGCAGAAATATGATCCCATATTCCTGCCTCCTCTTTTATGTCCTGAACTTTTCTACTTCACCCAGTCGGCGATGAAGACGTTGGTGTCGCCGGTCTTCGCCGCGTTCCGATTGGAGCAGAAGACGAGCTTCTTTCCATCGGGGGAGAACATCGGGAACCCATCGAAGGTTTCGTTGAAGGTGATCTGCTCCTGCGCTGTTCCATCGATATTGATCGCATAGACGTCAAAGTTGCGTCCGCGCTGATCGCCAAGGTTCGAGGAGAAGAGAACACGCTTGTTGTTGGGGAAGAGGTAGGGCGCGAAGTTTGCCTTGCCGTTGTTGGTGATCCGTCGTTTATTCGTGCCGTCCGGGTTCATGACGTAGAGGTCGAGCTTGCTTGGCCGGATCATATCCTGCTTGAGGAGTCTGGTGTAATCGGCCTTCTCGGCATCTGTCTGAGGGTGGAAGGCGCGATAGACGATCAGCTTGCCGTCCTGGCTCCAGAAGGGGCCGCCGTCATAGCCGAGTTCGTCGGTCAGCTGCTTCACGTTCTTTCCGTTCCGGTCCATGGTGTAGATTTCGAGGTCGCCGCTGCGCAGGCTGGTGAAGACGATCATTCCGTCCTGGCTGCGGATGGTTGC
>JBEIMN010000271.1:0-5057 GCA_040378705.1 Acidobacteriota bacterium | reverse complement strand
CTTCAGCGAACGCTTCTCCTCAAGCGCTTCGAAAGCTCGCTTGGCGCATTGCTGGCGAGCTATATGAAGATAGTAATTAATCACATCAACAAGATCTACTGCCTCTATTTCGACGCAATCCGTTTTGGTAAGCCTGACGCAGCGGCACGGCTCAGGGCGGAGTTTGGCGCACTGTTCGATTCGATTGACGCGAAGGATAGAAACAGGCTTCTTCATCTGGTCAGAGGTGAAGCAATGGTGGTTGAAAACGGTGATCTGCTGCTTCTGCTCGGTGGGCAAACGGTGGAAATGATTGCCACCGTGGAGGTCTTCGAGTTGGTTTGGAGCGAGCTGCGAGACGCGATTCTCTCCGATTTTGCAAAGTTGCTGAAGACGTTCCCAGTCATTATCGATAAGGTCCTTGGCCATTCTCAGCCCACCAATTGGCCGAAAAATCTTGGTGGGAACACAATCTGGCCCGAATCGGGAGACTGGGCCCTGCAGATTACCTACGATCAAAAGGTCCGGGAACTGATCAAGTCCATTTTGACAGCCGGAAGTGCGGGCAGAAAGTCATTGTCTTCTCCGAGTATTCGACAACGATCAAGTACATAAAATCGATCATTGCGGCAATCCAAAACCTGAGTGATGCGAATTGGGACCTGATTATGTCCAATCCCGAATTCTCACAATTCAGCCGGGAGGATTTTGAAAAACTCACGGCCGTGACCAGTTCCATTACCCAGGAGACTTCCACAGATCCAAATAATCCCAATGGTCGTGACCGGCTTTTGAATAGATTTGCGCCTTACTACAGACTCTGCCCGTATCGCTCGGATGACGGAGATAAGATTTGGCAAGAGTATTGGACTGAAGCCATTTTCAGTCCGCTCGAGATCATGCTGACAACTGACATTCTCTCCGAGGGGGTCAATTTGCAGGATGTCCCGTTGCTGATCAACTTTGACGTCCATTGGAATCCGGTCAAAATGATCCAGCGGGCGGGACGTCTCGACCGGCGTCTTGATCCACGCATCGAGCAGAATCAGGATTATCACGAGCTCAGGAGCCTCACGAACAGGCATAACCGACCGCTTCCCGAATATTACTGGCACCATCATCCGAATGAAGCACCAAAAATAATCAACATGATACTTCCGGATGAGCTTGAAGAGCGGTTAAGGCTTCTTGACAAGATTTGGATGAAAGAGTTCCTGATCGAACTTGTATTTGGTCTTGATACATCCGCGCTCACCTCATTCAATCTCAATCTTGGTAATAATATAAATGGCTTGATCGGGCTCAACTCAACTGCCGGAGACCGGACGATCGAGCAACTGGTAAGCCATCACGCCCGGTTGTCACGAGAGTTGAAAGACGCCGGTATCGCCACCGACTGGGCGAATCAGCTAACGGGTTGTTTGGGGATGGAGGATCTAAAATTGCAGGGAGTCGGGGCGGGGATTGACGAGGCTGAATCAGAACGTGTCACCGCGCAGTTGCGACCGCCAGCCGACGATCAGCTTCATGCAAAGTCGCCAGACAATCTTGACAATCTGGGTCTTCTCGCGATTGTCGAAGCGAACATCAGCGCCTGGATCACCGAGCCGGGTAACCTGCTGGCGGTGAGCTCCGGTGACGTCGGTCGGCCTGACGACCTGAACCAGCAACAATTGGAGCTATTTGAATCAGATCATTTCGAGGGGGTGGCTCAATGAATGACGACCAGAACTTCACCTTGTCGGTGGCGACGGCCCACTGGTACGCAACGAGCAGGATCTTCGATGATTTGATCGTGCAGTTACAACCGGCGAGGTTGAGTTTCGAGGAGGGGCCGGTGCTGGCGCCGCTGCGTGACCTTGGCGAGGAGATCAGCCTGCGCGATGATGTCCGATTTCGCCAGACACCCGCCGGACGGTGGATCCTGGCGACGTCGTATCTGGCCAACGATGCCCTCTATCATCAACTTCTTCAGCTCTCGGGTGGGGCGTGCAATTTCGACCTGCTCTTGTCGGTACTCGACCAACAGCTCGGAAAGCATGCAGTCTTTTGTCCGGGGGACCCACGGTTCGTCCTCGTCGCGGACTCGCTGCTGCTGGCAGAGGTTGAGTTGACGGACGAACCGCTGATCAGGGAGCAGGTTGGAGTCGAGGAGCAATATCTGACCCACCTTCCGCTGTTGCGGCTTCGGCAGGCGGCCTATCGTGGGCATCAGTTGTTGCCCGGTGACGATATCCTCGGGCTGGACGAGGCGCCACCTGGATGGATCCGGGTCGAGCTTTCGATTCCACTCGATCGCCGCATGTTTGTCGCCAGGATCGAGGATGATTCGATGAATGATGGGGTAAGCGGTGTCCGGAAGTGCGACTATGCGGTCTTCACTCATCAGCAGGAAGGGGTTGCCCCTGACGATCTGTTGCTGGTCCGCGGTACTTTCGACCTTTCCGGAACTGGCTTTTACTGCATTCGTCGGGTTGAGTACGAAAATGACCTGACTCTCCTCCGGCCGCTCCACTCCGACTGGGTGCGTTACCCGTCGATCAGTCTCAATTTGGCCGAGGGGGATACGCTGATCATCGTCGCGCGGCTGATCGAGGTTCTCACGCCGGCGGTATTTGAGCGGCAACCGCGTCAGAGATTCCCTCTGCAACACAGACCAATCAATGACTGTCGATATCAGGAACAATTGGCCGAGCGATTCGCGGCGCGGATGCGTCGTTTCTTCGCCCCGGAGCCGAACACGGTACCGACTTCGCCCACGTTGTGGAAGACTACGCCGATCTGTCTGGCGGCCGATGCCGGAGGTTTGCAGCTCGAGATCGGGCCACTCTCCGGTTTCTGGTCGGATATCCGCCAATTACGGCTGGTCGGTGATGGCTGGGAGAAGATCTGTGTCACCACCAGCCTTCGTCAGCACACTCACCGGGTCGCCCTTGCGCCGTGGACGGAGAGTTTGCGCTGGGAGGCGGTCGGGTTCGAGGAAGACGAGGCGATCGATCTCTCCCCGCTCGACCTGCCGGGATTGCCAGCCGATAAAGTGACCGTCTTCAGTGTCGATGCTGATGGAATTGGACATTTGAACCGCGGACGGAGTCTCCAGGTCGGGCAACGCTATCGACTGCTGATCCCGCCGGCTGTCCTGACCGCCAAACTGACGCACCTCGACCAGCCGCCGCCATTGACCATTATCGCCGCCGACTGGCATCTCTGGGAGCTCAAAATTCCGCCTCGGGCTGGTTCCGAACTTGTCGCGCAGTTGCGCGCCATCGGACTCACGATTGCAAATGAAGCTCTTATGCTCGACTGGGTGATCGTTCCACCCGTTGACTGGAGTCGAAATCGGAAGGGGCTCCAGTACCCGGAATTTCTGGCAGAGTCCGGACTCGTTCTGCGCGTTACTAGTCCACTTCTCGAAAATGACAGCGAAGCGATCCTGTTGCTGCACGCGGCAACTGGACCGCAGATTTTCCAGTTGCCGGCCGGCCGCGAGCAGCTGCTTCGCCTGGACAACCTTCGACCCGGAAAGTATGGCGTCCTGATCGTCCACCAGCGAACTGACGTCAGGGTCGCGAGTCGATTCTTTGAAGTTGTCGAGTCCGCGCCTGACGCGCCGGCGGCGCGCTGCCTGATCGGGATCGATGGCGAATGGCACAATCTGATTGCCGGCGAGACACTCACTCTGCCCGACCGCGATCTGCGCCGGCTGGATCATTTACCCGGACATTTGGGCAGCCATTTCGGTGAGAAGCCACACGGGGAGCGGGCCCGCCTCGAGCTCGAAGCTCCACCCGGCTGGCCAGTCAATATTTTCTGGAAGTCGATCACCACCGAGCGACTCATCGAGACTCACGCTGATCGGAAAGGTCGACTCGATTCATCGCTGCTCTGTGACCTGATGCGTCATCGACTCGAAGCCAGCCAGGCCGGTGAACTGATCTTCGATCTTCGCGAACTGGGAAGAGTGATCCTCCCGCACCAGCGAGAACTTGACATCGAAGCGATCCGCGAAGCGATGACAGAGTTGGTCATCAACCTTGCACCAACGGTCCGCCGCCACCGGGGTGAGTATCTGATGACGATTCCACTCTGGTTCACGCCGGTTCTCTCACTGCTCGGTTACACGATCGAGGATTGCACGGTCACCACTCCCGAGGACGATTTGCGTGTAATGAAACTATTTCACGAAGAGCGGACAAGCACCGGATACACGAAACGCCTCGCCAGACTGCTGTTTCTCTCCCCAGCCCTTACAACCGAGCTTGAAAAGGATCGGCTCGACTGGATGGATCGCGTCGCCGCTGAACAGCAGGTTTACGAGACGATTCTCAGCGATGGGCTGAATTGGGCGGTCAGAAGGCGTCGCTCCCGTCTGCCATTGAAGGTGCGTGATCTGGAATGGATCGTCGATGAGTTGGATGTCTTTATCGACTTTTTACGAGAATCGGGAGAGGGGCTATGACAAGTATCGAAATTCTGTCGCCGCGCGAGGCGGAGCGGTCGCTGTTTGATCTGACCGGCGCCAATCCAATGTCCGGTATTACCGTCGCTGAACTGGTCCGCGATGTGATCTCCAGCTACCAGCTATGTGGCTATCAGTCGTTGCTTCGTGAGGTGGTGACGCTCATCTCACCGGTTCGCAGAGTTGATCACGATGTGGTTCGGGTCGTAATCGACGCGCTGGACGCCGATGGAGATGTCGTCATCAATGGCGGCACCGTCGCCGCGACTCCGATTCGCGCCGTCCAGCTCGATGATCTGACATTCAAGTTTATGAGCAGCCTTTCGACGCGAAGGCTCGCCCGACTATTCCCGGGAGACTGGCGGTGTCACGAGTCCACGAGGGTCTGCCATCCGATAGAGCCGGCAATGCTTCCGGCGCGCATTGCCGCCAATGGTGGCGTCCTGCTGACCGCAGAGGGCTGGGCCGGTCTCAATCGTGAACCCGCGGCCGATGAGGCCTGGCTCGCGACGCTCGAACAGCAACTCGTCGATCATTCGCACCCCCCGGAGTCGGAGACCATCATTCAGCAACTGGACTGGGAGTGGCTCTCGGTCGGTGCGGAGTCGCTTGCCTGGCG
>JBEIMN010000270.1:0-5070 GCA_040378705.1 Acidobacteriota bacterium | reverse complement strand
GCCACCAGAGGGGCCACCAGAGGGGCCACCAGAGGGGCCACCAGAGGGGCCACCAGAGGGGCCAGAGGTTGCGGAGGGGGCGAGAGTCCTCGCCGTTGCGCAACGTCATCTCGACCGCCGGCCGGCGGCGGTCTCGACGCTCCGGGCGGCGATCAGGGCGGTAAAAGGCGACGAGCAACTCGATCTGCGTTTGGAGCTGGCTGAAACGTACGAGGAGATGGGACGCGATCGGGAGGCGATTCTTCAGTATGAAGCGCTCTTCGATCAGTTTTTGATCAGGGGGCCACTGGTTACGGTCACGAACCCGCGCTTCAACGAGACGGTGGAGCGGATGGTTCGGCTCCTTCGCCGGACGGGAAATGAGGCGCGGATTCGGACGATTCTGACCAGAACTCGTCGGGTCGTTGATGAGCAGAATTCGCTTCTCGATCTGCTCGCGAGCGAGAGTTTGCGTGAGTCCGGGCAGGCGGCGGACGCTCTTGCGCTGGTGAGGGCGGCATCACGCCGACATCCCAATGACCGTTCACTGGTGATTACTGAGTCCTCGATACTTGCCGAAATGGGTCAGTTTGCGGAGAGCCTTCAGATTCTCGAGGGGTTGATGAGTGGCGCCCCGGAGGACGCGGCAAGCGACTTCGATCTCGAGTTACAGATGAGTGCCGTCTATCGCCAGCAGGGCGACCTGAAGATGGCCGAGAAGCTGGCCCGCCGGGCGCTCGAACTGGCCGGCAGCCAGGCTTTTCTGCTCGAATGGAAGGTTGGGGCGCAGTTTCAGCTTGCGTCGCTGCTTCAGGCACAGGGTGATCACACCTCTGCCGAAAAGATGCTCCGCGAGATCCTCGCCGAGGATCCGGTCAACACACAGGCACTCAACAACCTTGGCTATTTTCTGGCTGAGCGTGGAGTTCGCCTTGATGAGGCACGGCGGCTGATCGAGCGAGCCGTCGCGATCGAGCCGGTCAACGGCAGTTTCCTCGATAGTCTCGGTTGGGCGCTCTTCAGGCTTGGCGAGGCCGACAAGGCGCGGATCACTCTGGAAAAGGCGCTGCTCCATTCGCGCCGCAGCGCGACCGTCAACGAACATCTTGGCGAGGTTCTGCAGTCGCTTGGTCGTTCCGCAGAGGCCCGACGCTGCTTCGAGCGGGCGTTCGAATACGCGGATGAGGCTGCTCAGAAAGAGCGCCTCAGGAAGAGGCTTCGGAAATGACCGGGGATGGATCGGGGTGCGGGTGAATTATTCTAATCATCACTTGAAGTTGTCGTACCAATGATCGTACCCTGAAAGTGTGGCTGTGGTGATAACTGAAATCTCCTGGCGATGTCTGAGCAAGACAATTCAAGCCAGGCATTTCTGTCGCCAGG
The DNA here is from genome assembly GCA_040378705.1 of Acidobacteriota bacterium. Lineage (GTDB taxonomy): Bacteria > Acidobacteriota > Blastocatellia > RBC074 > RBC074 > CAIOZW01. Next base: position 3,708 of record JBEIMN010000270.1, on the reverse strand, counting down.
CCGTTTAGACCGGTAACTGGAACTGGACCAGGCCGGCAGTGGCACACACAGCGGCGCCCGACAGCAGCGCGCCATCATCAAGGAGCCCCGTCATGACCCCCGTCACGACCCCCGTCTCAAGACGCTATGCGTTGGCATCGATCGCCGGATCGGTGCTTGTCGCGGGATGTATGCTGGCCCCACGGATCACCCTGACTCCGCCGATTACCAGTAGTCTCCCGTTATCGGGCAGCACCTCCGCCGCCAGTATCCAAAATCAGGAATTCAGTCAACCGTCTGATCAGCAGCCTCGCCGCGACGATTCAATTCGTCGGTCGGCAGTCGAGGCCTTTGGCCGGCTGCCGCTCCGGTTTGAGGAGAACCGCGGGCAGACGAACGGCGCGGTAAGGTATCTGGCGCGCGCGCCCGGATACAATCTCTTTCTGACGGCGGCACAGGCCGTGATGGTCTTTCCCTCAGGCCAGGCGCTGCGTCTGAGTCTGACCGGCGGCCAGACTGTGGGCCAGACCAGGGGCCAGCCGAGCGGTCTCGATCCATTGCCGGGAACGACGAACTACATTGGCGTCGATGGTTTTGAGTCGCGGGGGCGGCAGTCCGGCATCACCTCATTCCGCAAAGTGCGCTACGAGCAGGTCTATCCGGGGATCGATCAGGTCTTTTACGGCAGTCAGACACTGCCGGAGTTTGATCTTGAAGTTGCGCCGGGTGCGGATCCGGGCCGGATCAGAATGCAGATCGATGGCGCACGAAGCCTGCGCCTTCTCGCTGATGGTGACCTGAGCCTGTCGGTTGACGGGCGTGACCTGCGAATGAGCCGCCCGATCGCTTATCAGGAACTTGACGGAGAGCGGCGAGAGGTCGAATGTCGTTACGTTGCCGCCGGCCGAAACCAGGTCCGGCTCGAGCTTGGCGAATACGACGCCAGCCAGAAGCTGGTGATCGATCCTGTTCTCCAGTATGCGACCTACGTTGGTGGTGGCGCCGGTGACGCAGTGCTCGATCTGGCGGTCGACGCGTCCGGCCACGCCTATCTGACCGGCTGGACACTTTCGGCAGATTATCCGGTGACGGCCGGAGCCTTTCAGTCAAGGAATGGTGGGGCGGGGCGAACTGTCTTCGTCTCGCGGCTCGATCCGAACGGGACAGCACTCGTCTATTCGACCTATATTGGGCCGGTGGACTCGAAAGCGCACAGTATCGCAATCGACCAGTCTGGAAACGCCTATCTGACCGGAAGCACGACCAGCGCGGGCTTTCCGACGACGGAAGGGGCGATGCAGCCGCAGCCGATCGGCCAGCCCGGCTGGGCCTTCGTCACCAAGCTCGATCCAACCGGGTCCAATCTTGTCTATTCGACCTTTGTCACCGGGCTCACCGGCGTGATGACGACCGGAATCGCCGTCGATTCAACCGGTGGAGCCTTCATTACCGGTCAGGCCGGGGATGGATTTCAGACCACCACCAACGCTTTTCAGGAAGGCTTCAAGGGGGGCCAGGCCGATGGCTTCGTCGCGCGGCTCGATCCAAACGGGGCCCAGTTCGATTACGCCACCTACATTGGCGGAAGCTATTTCGATCTTGGTCAGTCGATCGTCGTTGATGGTCAGGGGCAGGCCTATGTGACTGGCGTGACGACGCGAGCCGTAAGCACGGTCATTGGCGTAATAGGGATGGAGCCGACAGAGCAGATACCATTCAGTGATTTCCCGGTGACCCGTGGCGCTTTTCAGACAATACCCCGCGGTCGTTCCGACATCTTTGTCGCCAAGTTCAGGGCAGACGGAACCGGACTTCTCTATTCGACGCTGCTTGGCGGGAGTGGTGAGGAGATGACGGCGACGACGGAAGGGGCGGAGGAACCGCTTACCGGTCGGAAGATCGCCATCGATTCGCTCGGTAATGCCTATCTGACCGGGACGACATCATCGACCGATTTTCCGACATCGACCGGCGCTTTTCAGCGGACATTCCAGGGTGGCTCCGACGTCTTCGTTACCCGGTTCAACGTGACAGGCTCGCGGCTGCTCTACTCGACACTGCTTGGCGGCGCCGATCGTGAGATTGGGAATGCGCTGGCGATCGATTCGCTCGGAGCGGCCTATGTCACAGGCTCGACCCTTTCCAATAACTTCCCGATCACCGCCGACGGTTTTCGTCGCAAGACTTCGGGAATTGCCGGTCTTTCGACCGCATACGTGACCAAGGTTGACGCGGCAGGGGCGACGCTCGACTATTCGACCTATCTTGGTGGCAGCGGCGGCGAGGTGGCGACCTCGCTGGCGGTCAACCCCGCCGGCAGCGCCATCGTTGGAGGTTTTACCAGCTCAACCGATTTTCCGACCACCACCGGGAGTCATCGTCCGCAACCGGCTGGTGAACAGGATGGATTTGTCGTCAAGGTCGTTCCCGGTGGCGGGCTGCTGGAGCTTTCCCGGATTCTTCCCGCGACGGGTGGAGACGGTGGGACTGTCTGGGCGGTTCTTTATGGATTACAGTTTCGTGATGGATTGTCGGTGAAGCTCACCCGGCAGGGCGAGTCCGATATCATCGGAACCTCGGTCAGTGTCGGTTCGGATGGTCGCTCGATTGGGGTCGTCTTCAATCTTTCCGGATTGAGCGTGAAGGCGCGCGGTGGCTGGGATGTCGTAGTCACCAATCCGAACGGAACCTCAGCGACGCTGAGGCAGGGATTTGTGGTCGAAGCGGCACGCGAATCGTCGATCGAGGTCGACGCGAACTTCGGACCGGCTTCGATTCGCGCCGGCCAGCACCACATCTATGTTGTAAGTTATCGCAACACTGGCAACAATGACGCCTATGGTGTCCCGATCTGGATCAAGGCCCGCGGTGGCGCGACACTTCGACTGGTCTCGGAGCTGGCGACGCCGGTCGCGATACCTGGCGAGGCGGTGATCGACTGGACGCAGGTCCCGACCCATCTGAATACGGCCGATGGTGGACAGATGATCCCGGTCGTGCCGGCGGTCATTCCTCCGGGGCGTGTCGGCTACATTGGTGTCGAGTTGATGACACCATCGTCGACCAGCGCGCCGATCCCCTTCGAGGCCTGGACGAGTGCGCCGATATTCGCATCCACCGATGGCTCACCCGTTAAATTCAACGAATGTTACCGCTCGACCATCAAGGGGGTCGGGGTGCAGGTTGGAGTGACGATTCAAAACAGTTGCGAAGCCGATCTGATGCTCCACTGGCAGACGCTGCTCTCTTCCGCCGTCAGGCAGAGCTTCCAGTCGGCCGCTTCGTCGGCCCACCTGGGCCGAGTGCTTTCGCTTGCACACCTTGTAGCCGCACTCTCGGCTACGGCGACACGCTGCGCCGGTTCAAACGTGCTGATCGGCCAGATCAACGGTGGAGTCGCGCGGGCACTCGGCATTCGCGACGAACTTCGGAACTGTCTCGTCTCGCGGCCTGGATACGATTATCGCCTCGTCCCGATTGCGCGTAACTACGACCCATACTTCAATATCGGAAAAAAGGGGGTTGGTCGTGATCGTCACATCGATGCCTCACAGCTGCTCGCCTACGCGATCGGCTTCGAGAACTCACCGGTCGCGAAGAGTGATGTGCGCCAGGTAATCATCACCGATCAGCTCGACCCGGCGACCGACGATCTGAACAGCTTCAGTTTCGGGCCGGTCGTCATCGGATCACAGGTCTATATTCCACCGGCCGGGGTTCAGGAATTGG
>JBEIMN010000269.1:0-5086 GCA_040378705.1 Acidobacteriota bacterium | reverse complement strand
TTGACGGTCAACTTGCTGCTGACGCGCCAGTCATCGCTGACGTATCCGAGCAGGTACTTTCCGATACTGTCGGTAGTCGTATTTCCCTGACCACGACGAACCTCGGAAGGATAGCCGAGCAGCGCGTCGGCCATCGGGAATCCCGTGATACCGCCGTCGAAGGTGGCGCCGCCATCCATCGGGTTGCCGGTATCGGTAAAGAAGTTACGATAGTGGAACTGGCCACCAAATTTGAGCGAGTGGCGCCCAATGATCGTCGTCAGGTTGGCGCGAGTCTGATAGATCTTGTCGCCCATCTTCTCCGCCCCACTGCCGCCGGTCGAGTATGCGCCGAACGTCAGGCTGACGAGCGGATCGCCAAAAACCTGCTGCTGGAACATCTTCAGGCCGGTCCGGGTCAGGAAGTCGGCGCGGCTGATCGGCTTGTCAAGAACACCGCCACCACCCAACGGATTGTTGAACCCATAACCGACGTCGAGAGTAGTCGTCGGGCTGAAGACGTGAATCCAGTTGCCGCCATAGTTGACAACGTCAAACTGGCTCAGGCGCGTGAAGGCCGGATTCGTTTGGGGATCGGCCAGATCGGCATTCTGCCGGCTGTAACGGAAGTTGAAGCTGTCGCTCTGACTGATGGTGTAGTCCCAGCGAATATTGTACAGATCGCGGTCGTTGGCCTGGCTGCGATTATTGACCAGGTTCTGAATCGTGCCCGGTCGGTTCGGCATCGGCACGACCGCTTCGAGCACTTTCGGAACTGCCTGATTGATCCGTGCCGTCGGAATGATGTTGCCATCGAAACAGGCAGTCTTGTCGGTCGCATTGCAGGCTCCGGTCTTGAGCGGATCCTTGATGAAGACCGGTGTCGCCTGGGAGAGCAGCGCGGAGAAGTCACCACGCCGGAAAGCATCGGTCGGAACGCTCGTCAGGAGCGTCGTTCCACGACGACGGCGAAAACCTTCCCACGAGAAGAACCAGAACATCTTGTCACGAAGGTTGACCTTCGGAAGCATGACCGGCCCGCCAAGCGTCACACCATACTGGTTGAGGCGGAACGGCGTCCGTCCAAGATTGCTGCGGTTGGCGAAGAACTCGTTCGCGTCGAACTTGTCATTGCGAAGATATTCATAAAGCGTGCCGTGCAGATCGCGTGTCCCCGACTTCATGACCATGCTGATGTTCGCACCCATCGAACGGCCAAACTCGGAGCCGGTGTTGGTCGCAACCTTGAACTCCTGAATCGCATCCATTGGCGGCGAAATTCCGGGTGAGTTCATCATCTGCATGTTTGAGTCGACGCCGTCGAGCGTAAAATTGTTGTCCTGCGGACGACCGCCGTTGACGGAGAAGAGGCCAGTTCCGGATTGGGTGACGCCCTGCGACTGGCTGCGCGCCACCGAACTGGTTCCCGGCATGAGAAGAATCAGCCGCGTATAGTTTCGCTGGTTGACCGGCAGACGCTCAAGCGCCTTTGAATTGACGATGTTTCCAACCGAGGCATCCTCGGTCTGAAGCGCCGGAGGGCCTCCGGTAACTCCGATCGTCTCGGTCACCTGACCAACCTGGAGACTGAAATCGACCTCGAGAACCGTTCCAACCTGAAGCACGACACTGGTCCGAACCTCTTTCTTGAAACCGGCCGCTTCGATCTGAATCGTATATGTTCCCGGATTGAGCGGTGTGATACGGTACTGTCCGGCGTCATTCGTCAACACTTTACGCTCGATGCCGGTTCCCTCATTGATCGCGGTCACGCTGATATTCGGAGCTACCGCGCCACTGGCATCAGTGATGTCACCGACGATCGTCGCCGCCGTCTGAGCATTGGCACTCAACGTCAGAAGCACAAGGGCCAGCATCGATAAGAGCAGCCCCGCCCCTGACGATCCTAATCTGAATCGCATGAAAATTCCCCCTAATACTGATATGTTATATTCAGCCTGACCCGGTAATCCAACCGTGCAGAAGTACCCGAAACCGGATCGGCCTTGACTGACAAAGTGATTCCAACACACCATCCGGGACAAACACCACGACATACGACCGCCAACTCAGTGTCTTCTGGTGACACCCACGGCCGCAGGTCGGAGATGGCCCACCCCAACTTGAATGCTGGAACTACAAAAATTGCTATTCTGACTGCCTGAAATTATCGGATCTTATCCGGAAGAAGTCCGGGATGGACTCCTGAGCGCCGTACTGACCGCACTGCGCTAACTGCCACGAAAATAAAATGACGGAGAGATAAAATCACTCTCGACGGCGAAAAAGAACCGACGGCCGGCTTTGATCCTGATGCGCGACCATTGCACGACCATTGCGCCACCACTGCGCCAGCCGGGCACTGGTCAAAGTTGGCCCCGAATCGATAAGGACTATCCCGGGCGGGCAAGACGAGTCGCCTACCGCCCGAAACACTGCCAATCCTTGCTGGTGAACAAGAGGGTTTTACGGTATTCTCGATTCTCTTGTCAAGAATAAACCGACCAACGAACCAGTAAAGGCAAATATGAGCGCCGGCTTTAACCAATCTGGTAATCTGGCAGTCCTCTGTAACCAGCAGCACGATTGGCATAACTGGCTAACCAGGTGGAAGCCTGATGGAATATCTTCATATGGATCATACAAAACGAATCAGATCGGACCGAATTCTGTTGTTCGCGGGGATTTCACTCCTCTTTTTGGTGGGTGCTGAAATAAAGTCAGTGGGACAGGGAGTCTCGACGCGCAATGCCGCACCGGCCACTCGGAGCGAGGGCTCTGGACGCCCCTTTCTGGCGAAGTTTACCGATGTGACAGCCGAGAGTGGAGTAGCGATGAGGTACTCTTCGGGAAATGAGACGAAGAAACAATATATCATCGAGGCGAACGGCTCCGGGACGGCGATGATCGACTACGACAACGATGGCAACCTGGACCTCTTCCTCGTCAATGGCTCGCGACTCGAGGGATTCGGAACAGGCAGTGCGCCAACCAACCATCTTTTCCGTAACACCGGGCGGAAGGCGGGTCGTGTAGTTTTTGAGGACGTGACCAAACGTTCAGGTCTCGCCCATTCGGGCTGGGGGAATGGTGTCGCCGCCGGTGATATCGACAATGACGGCAACGTCGATCTGTACGTCACCTACTGGGGAGCGAACCAGCTTTACCACAACCGTGGCGATGGAACCTTCGAAGAGATTGGAGTCAAAAGCGGGACGGCCGGACCGGTGAAGGAGTGGAGTTCCGGTGCGACATTTTTCGACTATGATCGTGATGGGCGGCTCGATCTCCTGGTCACGAACTACCTCGAATTCGATCCGGCGACAACCCCGCCCCCCGGAAAATCCTCGACCTGCGAATGGAAGGGGATGCCGGTGCTCTGCGGACCGCGCGGACTGCCATATGGCCGGGTCCGCCTCTACCATAATCGCGGCGATATGACATTTGAAGAAGTCTCCGTAAAATCAGGGGTCGCCGCGGTCAGGGGCGTCTACGCCTTCACCCCGGTTGCCGTCGACTACAATCGTGACGGCTGGACAGACGTCTACATCGCCTGTGATACGACGCCGAGCATTCTCTTTCGAAACAATGGAAATGGAACCTTCAGCGACATCGGTGCGGAGGCGGGGGTTGCCTTCAGCGAGCATGGCTTTGAGCAGGCGGGAATGGGCGTCGGCGTTGGTGACTTCGATCGTGACGGGTTGATCGACCTGATCAAGACCAACTTTTCCGGCGACTATCCCAACCTCTACCACAATGCTGGCGACGGAATCTTCGAGGATGTCGTGATCCGGGCAGGTCTGGCCGTCAATCCGCAATATGTCGGCTGGGGAGTGGGGCTGGTCGATCTCGACAATGACGGCCTGAGTGACGTATTCCAGGTCAATGGCCACGTTTATCCTGAACTTCAGCGGCCAGAACTTCAGGGGCCACCAACTCCCGGAGCTGTCCCCGATCGGCGTTCCGAGAAGTCTGGCGAGAGTTACCGGAACCCCCGGCTGGTCTATCGCAACCTTGGGAACGGTCGATTTGAAGATGTAAGCGTACAGGCTGGTCCGGGAATTGCGGATCGTCGTTCGAGCCGTGGTGCGGCCTTCGGAGATTTCGACAACGATGGGGATCTGGACGTACTTATCATGAATATGGGCGAGGCGCCGTCACTTCTTCGCAATGATCTGCCGGCGGGCAGCGGCCACTGGGTGCGGTTGCGGCTCGAGGGGACAAAATCGAATCGAAGCGCGATCGGAGCAATCGTGACCATCGAAGCCGGCGGGCAACGCCAGACAGCACCGGTGCTGAGCCAGTCGAGCTATATTTCACAGAGTGACCTGCGCCTCCATTTCGGACTGGGAGTGGCTACGAAAATCGAGCGACTGAAGGTGAACTGGCCGACCGGCGAGGTCGAAGAGTTTGCGGGGATGGAGGTCGACGCAACACTGCGGCTGGTTGAAGGAAGCGGAAAAGCGGTTCGAACTGCGACGGGGAGATAGCCTGATGATGGTCAGAACATTAATTCTTCTCGCTCTTGTCTGTTTGCCAGTTCAGGGGGCCGTTCAGGGTCAGGATGCGGCGGGACTATCAGACGCGGCGCAGCAGGCGGCGCAATCGAATCGACCGGCGGAAGCGGAACAGCTCTGGCGACAGGCGATCGAGATATCACCGCGCTTCTTCCCGGCACTCTTCAACCTTGGATATTTCCACTATTCGCGCCGCGATTACCTGAAGGCCATCCCCTACCTTGAACGGGCCGGGCGGGTTCTGGCGACCGACTTCAACACACATTATCTGCTTGGCGCCTGCTATCAGGCGGTCGAACGGCGGGAAGAGGCGCTCCTTGCCTGGCGCACGGCGATCGGGATCAATCCACGGTCGAGCCGGTTGTTGCAGATCATGGTGGTCGAGTACGGAAAGGGCCGTTATTTTCAGGAGGCAGCGGAACTGGCGACCCGCGCACTCGAGCTGGCGCCCGGCGATCTCAACTCGTACCTTCTCGCCATCAAGGCGCACCAGGACGCCGGCCTCTACGATGTAACGATCGAGATTGCCCGCAAGGCGGTCGCCGGTTTCCCACGATCGGCACGGGCGCACTTCGAGTATGGCTTTCACC
>JBEIMN010000268.1:0-5099 GCA_040378705.1 Acidobacteriota bacterium | reverse complement strand
GTTAAAGGGGCGTAAGGGTGGCTTACGCCCCTTCAGGATAGCAGCTTGTCGAGTTGCATGGCGAGCATAAGATTGCCCTCGATCCGTATCTTGCCTGTCATGACGGCGGTGGTGGCGTTTGTCTCTTTCCGATGAAGCTTATTCAGGGTTGCGAGCGACATGTGAAGAGTGACATCGGCGGGACCGTCCTGATTTGAGACAGAATTTGAGTTGCCAGCAATGTAGAGGATATTACCGTCATCGAAGACGACCTTGGCAGTAGCATTGAAGACGCTGCCTGAATCCATCCTTTCGCGAACCATTCCAATCAGTTCATCGATCGTCATATCTGCCATTGAAACACCTCCAATATATTCAGTAATCAAAGTTTGACCAGCAGTTTGCCAATATTCTCACCGGTAAAGAGTCTGGAGAGGCCGGTTGGGGCATTGTGAAGACCCTCAACCTGATCGATTCGGTATTTCAGCTTTCCCTCCATATACCATTGTCCGAGCGCGGACATCGCCTCGAGGGCGCGTGGGGCATAGTCAAGGACGATGAAGCCCTTGACGGTGGCGCGTCTGACAAGAATATTGGCGAAGTTTGCCGGGCCGGGTTGGGGTGAAGTCGCGTTATAGCCGGAGATGAGTCCACAGAGGACGATACGGGCGTTGAGATTGATTTTGTTGAGAACGGCTTCGAGGATCGAGCCCCCGACATTCTCAAAATCGATGTCGATGCCATCGGGGCAACTGGCCTGGAGACCGGCGGCGACATTCTCTTGTTTGTAGTTGATGACGGCATCGAATCCGAGTTCATCGATCAGCCAGCGCCGTTTCTGATCACTGCCGGCGATACCGACGACGCGGCAACCGCTGATTTTTCCAAGCTGTCCGACGAGGGATCCGACGGCGCCGGCAGCGGCCGAGACGACGAGCGTCTCCCCGGCGCGTGGCTGTGCGATGTCGAGGAGCCCGAAGTAGGCAGTCATCCCGATATGCCCGAAAAGTCCGAAGTGGGCATCGAGGGGGATACCTTGAATTTCAGGAATAATGGTCAGTTCCCGGCCATCGCAGACGGCGTACTCCTGCCAGCCAAGGAGTCCCTGAACGTGAGTACCTTCGGGAAAGCCGGGGTGGCGAGACTTCTCGATTACACCGATGGTGAGGCCGCGCATGACGTCACCAAGCGGAACCGCCGGAAGGTAGGTATCGGCAGCGGCCCACATCCGGTAGGTCGGGTCGAGTGACAGGTAGACGATACGAACGAGCACCTGTGAGTCGCCAAGTTCGGGGATTGGAGATTCGACCCATTTGAAATCAGATTCGCGAAGCTCTCCGACCGGTCGTGAGATGAGCCGCCATTGATGGTTCAGTGTTTCCGACATAGTGTGATCTCCGCTGCTGATTCGGGACAAAATCTGGCTTGTCAGAAGTGACGCTGATAAGGATATATGCTGGTGAACGATTGAACAAGTGGCGATGAATTGGAGATGGAGATTCAGATCTCGCGACGGACTGGAGCGATAACGCTGGCGATTAGCGTGCCGGCGACGAGGGCGACCGCCGTGAGGATCATCTTGAAAGTTGTGTCGATTCCGGAGAGAACCTTTTCATCGAGCATGGCGGCGAGTCCGCGAAAACCGATGCTTCCGGGGACGAGGAGCAGGATTCCAGGAACCTGTGTTATGACGGCCGGGCGATCGATGCGACGCGAGTATGCACTGCTGAAGATTCCGACGAGCAGTGCGCCAAAGAAGACTCCGAGTTGCGGGCCAAGCAGGAGGTCTCCGAGTTTACTGCCACCGACGGCAATTACACCGGCGAGAACGATCCAGATGGCATCGGATTTGTGTGCGCGGAGGAGAATGGTGAAGGCGAGCGGCATGACGATTATTGCCGGGAGCACGGTCCAGGCCGGCAGGGGATCTGGGCGGACGGTCTGAGTGGGACCGATGAGAAGGTTGACGGTGGAGCTGCCGACAGCGACCCCGAAACCGATGGCGAGAAAGGTCGTAAAAGCGTTATTGAGCCGTGAGGTTCCGGACGACAGATGCTGGGTTGAGAGCTCGATCATGGCGACAGTCAGCGTCAATCCTGGCATGAGAACGATCAGCCCGGCAAGCATCGTGTGTGAGATGGCGAATGGACCGATGACCGAACCGATGAGTGAGGTCAGAGCAGACGCTGTAAAAGCGGCGACCGGCTCGAAGACACGTCCAAGCGCGACCGACCGCTGGAAGTAACGGGCGAGCAGGCCAATGATCCAACCGATAAAGGCCGAGAGCAGAATTTCGCGCCAGCCACCGCCGAGGAAGCGGGAAGCGGCGGCGGAGGCGAGGGCATAAGCGAGTGTACGGAGCCAAGGGCCGTACTCCATCGGCTCACTGAGTATCTTGTCGATGAGGCGAGAGCCTTCGAGTGGATCGTAGGCGCCGCGAAGAACTCCAATGGTTACGTCGTCGAGTTCGGCCAGCTTTCCAAGGTTGACCTCACCCGGTTTGACACGGAGGAGGAAGGTCTGTTGATCGTCCTCCGGGCCGAAGCCGACAAGCATCGAGGTTGGGGTGGAGAAGAACTGAGCGTGAAGTCCAAGCTGTTCCGAGGCTTTCCCGAGAACCTCTTCGAGGCGATGGGCCGGGTAGCCGTGGGCGTGGAGAGCACGACCGAGTTTGAGAATGAAATTGATCTTCTGTCGGGATGGCGAATGGCTGGACAATGTAAAATTCCCTTGTAATCAACTGAAGAGATCTGATTGGCTGGGTTCGAGGCCAAGTGCCTCACGAACCGGTCGAAAGCTGCGGCGATGAATTGAAAGGACGCCGTGATCCTGAATGGCACGAAGATGGGTGGCGGTGGCATAGCCTTTGTGAATGGCCAGTCCGTAGCCTGGGTATTGTAAATCGAGTTCGATCATTATTTTGTCACGGGTAGTTTTGGCAATGATCGAAGCGGCGGCGATCGAGGCGGAGAGAGCATCACCGTGAATGAGTGCAAGTTGTGGAATATCGCAATTGGGGATGGTACGCGCATCGACGAGCAGGTGATCGGGTTTCACGGCAAGCGCGTTGACGGCGCGGCGCATGGCAAGGAGGCTTGCGTGGTAGACATTGAGGTGATCGATCTCTTCGACCTCTGCGATGCCGATCGACCAGGAGATGGCGTCATTTTTTATGGCGGCGGCGAGGAGATCCCTTTTCGTTGCGGTCAGTTTCTTGGAGTCATCGAGTTCTGGCAATCTGTAATTGGCGGGGAGGATGACGGCGCCGGCAACGACCGGACCGGCCATGGGGCCAACGCCGGCCTCATCGACCCCGGCGATCAGTGCCATCCCGTCGGCGCTGAGTTGATGTTCAAATTTCAGGAGGTGGCGGAGTCGCAGACCTTCGGCACGGTGGAGCGTTCTTCGAGCCTGAAGTCGGGCAGCAAGGTGGCGTGCGCTCTGGCGCGAATCGATGGCGAGTGCCTCGATCAGGCCGACCGGAACCGGAGCGGCATCGACCAGGTACCGGCGGCGAAGCGATTCGATCGACATCTTCAGTAATTGTTCCACCTGATCGGCCATTTTATCGGTTCTTTCCAATCTTTTGATACTTTCTCCACAAGCAGGTAACATTCGCCGCATCAGGTTCGATTATACCCTGTTGATGAAAGAGAGGACGAGATGCTTTTGAAAAAGTCAGGAGAGATCAGCAGTGGTGAGATAACCGATGAGAAGGACTATTTGAATCGGCGAAATTTCATCCGTGGCGGTTTGCTGGCGGGAACAGCGGCGGCAACGACGCTATTGTACCGGCGTCTGGCTGTTCCGGCCGGATCGCTGGCATCTGGTATGGCGGAAGGGGTGCCGGAGGGGGCCGTTTACAGTACGAATACGGGGGAGAGTGCGACCGCCTTCGCTGATATATCGAGTTACAACAACTTCTACGAATTTTCGACCAGTAAGGAAGGTGTAGCCTCACGGGCGGAGAGTTTCGTAACTCGACCGTGGACGGTTGAGATCGGCGGGCTGGTACACAAGCCGCGGACATTCGACCTTGACGAACTGATCAGGCTTGGGGTGGAGGAGCGAGTCTATCGTTTTCGTTGCGTCGAGGCGTGGTCGATGGTCATTCCCTGGCTCGGGATTCCATTGGGAAGAATTTTGTCGCTGGTTGAGCCGCTGTCAACCGCGAGCTACGTCGCATTCGAGACACTGTTTGATCCGGAGAGGATGCCCAATCAGCGAACTCGTGTTCTGGAGTGGCCATACGTCGAAGGCATGCGACTTGACGAGGCGATGAACCCGCTGGCGATACTTTCGACGGGTCTCTATGGTCGCTCGCTATTGCCTCAGAATGGTGCACCAATCCGACTGGTAGTGCCGTGGAAATACGGATTCAAGAGCATTAAATCGATCGTCAGGATCACGTTGGTTGATCGGCAGCCAAAGACGACCTGGGGGGACTTCGCCCCGGATGAGTATGGATTCTACTCGAACGTCAATCCGGAGGTAGCGCATCCGCGTTGGAGCCAGGCGCGCGAGCGACGAATCGGCGAGTGGGGAACGCGGGAGACGCTGATGTTCAATGGCTATGCGGACAAGGTAGCGGGAATGTACGAGGGAATCGATTTGCGGAGAAACTACTAATGACCAACGTGAGGGAGACCCGAATATCGACCAGTTTTCCGCAGATACTCTTTTTTGTCAATGCGGTGATTCCGGCGCTGCTGCTCGGCTGGGATACGGTGAATGGTCGGCTTGGAACCAATCCGCCGGAGTATCTGATCAGGACGACCGGGATGCTGACATTGATCTTCGTGGCGGTGACTTTGACGATCAGACCGGCGATGAAGGTGAGCGGGATTGCGGTGCTGATCAGGTTACGGAGAATGGCGGGGCTTTTTGCCTTTTTTTATGGCTGCCTGCACTCGCTCTCCTATTCGTGGTTCGACAAGGGGTTCAATATTGGAGCAATTTTCGGCGATGTGCGACAGCGCCCATTCATCTTTCTTGGCATGTTCGCATTTCTGGCAATGACGCCGTTGGCGATCACGTCGACGCGTGGAATGGTGAAACGACTTGGTGGAAGGAGATGGAAATTGCTCCACCGGGTGATCTATGCGATCGCGGTAGCCGGG
>JBEIMN010000267.1:0-5123 GCA_040378705.1 Acidobacteriota bacterium | reverse complement strand
GTTGATAGGCCTTTAATCCGCGATCGCCAGCCCCGATTCCCAGCAAGAATCTCCACCTCATAACCAGATTGCGCATAATGCTCGGCCACAGCTTTGATCGTCGCATCGCCAGGAGAAAGTTTACTGGCGGCGAGTGTGGGCCAGGTTTCAGCGAGGTCCCTAAGTTTTTCTGCTGATTTAATAGTACCTGTTCAACCCTTTAAAGCAGATCCCGTGGGCAGGACTGCAAAGACGGACGCGATGGCGGATAAAATTTTGAGATCGAGCAGATCCTGCCGGCAGTTCGAATCGCTAACGTCTCCGATGAAGTCTATTCGGAGAGGAAAATAGAGGTAGCCCCCATTATTTATGCACAAATACCCAGGCTCAAAAAAGAGCGGGGCGAGCGCAAACAGATGTCCGACGCTCGCCCAGGAATTGAACAGTAGACTGTATCGAAATTATTCTACTTGAGGATGATATTGAGCTTACCTAGATGCTGCAACTCGGCGAGGTGACGCTGGTTGGCGTTTGGCGTCACATCCGGCTCACGCCACTTGTTGGCGAGCAGGTATTTCTTATCCTTGACCAGTTCGCCAGGCGTGTAGACGGCCCATTCAAAGTTATGACCGTGGATGATCGCATCGGTCGGACAGGCATCGACACAGAAACCACAGAGGATGCAGCGCCCGTAATCGATCTGGTAGACTTTGGCATACCGATGATCCTGACCAATTCGCTCGTCGTATGGGCGCTTATCCTCTGCGCCTTCAATGTAGATCGCGTCGGCCGGACAGGCGGCCGCGCAGAGAAAGCAGGAGACGCACTTCTCCTTGCCATCCGCATTGACGTCGAGAAAATGCTCGCCACGGAAGCGGCGATAGATGGTTACCGGATCTTCCGGATAGCAAACAGTCTCTGTCTTCGTCGGAATGTGGCTCAGCGTTACGCTCATTCCCTGAGCGGTGGTCCGCGCCACATCGACGACCTCTTTCACGGCATTGAAGATATCAGCAAGTATAGACATATTTCCCTGTTCCGGTCCGAATATTGGAATCGATCAGCGAATCTCCCAGGTCTCGCCGCTATTGATCAGCTTCTCAAGGCTCCCGGGGCCCTTCGCCGCCACTGAAGCGGTGATCTGCTGTTCGAGCATATCCTCGTAGGTTGGGCGCAACACCGAGCGAAAGACACCCATCGGAACCGGATATTCCGGGAACTGCATCCGACCAAGGATATAGGACAGATTCGGCTCATCCCTATTTTCGTCATGAACCATTATCTGGTCAACTGAAACTCCGCCTTCACCAACTGAAACGATCTCCGGAGTAACGCCATTGAGCCGGACCCCCTTCGAGTTGTCCTTTCCAAAAAGGAGTGGTTTACCGTGTTCGAGGTAGATCATGCGCTCGTCACGGACGTCACGCTCGGTAAAGGGTTTGAAGGCGCCGTCATTGAAGATATTGCAGTTCTGATAGACTTCGAGAACACCCGAGCCCTTGTGATGCGCGAGCCGCTCGACCATCGTCGAAAGGTGCTTTGGATCGCCGTCCATCGAACGGCCAACAAAGGTCGCTTCGGCAGCGAAGGCGATACTGAGCGGATTGAGCGGATAGTCGATCGTTCCCATCGGCGCCGACTTGTTCTTCTTGCCATGCTCTGAAGTCGGGGAGTACTGCCCCTTGGTCAGGCCGTAGATACGATTATTGAAGAGGATGATCTTCAGATCGATATTTCGGCGCAGGGCGTGAATGAAGTGGTTGCCGCCGATCGAGAGGGCATCGCCGTCGCCGGTCACAACCCAGACCTGAAGCTTGGGATTGGCGGCCTTGACTCCGGTCGCGATTGCCGGCGCGCGACCGTGAATCGTGTGGAATCCATACGTGTTCATATAATACGGGAACCGGCTTGAACAACCAATACCCGAGATGAAGACGATATTCTCCTTGAGGAGGTTGAGGTCTGGCATGACCTTCTGGACCTGGGCGAGGATAGAATAGTCGCCACAACCAGGACACCAGCGCACCTCCTGATCGGACTGAAAATCCTTTCGCGTCAGCTTGATCAGCGGATTCTCACCGCCACTGTTTGCTTGTCCGTTTTCACTCATAGCTTTACTCTTTTTCCGTTACTGAATAATAGCGGTCTTTACAGGTATTCCTGGACCTTGGTGACGATCTCCGAAACCTTGAAGGGTTTGCCCTTCACCTTCGAGTAGCTGACGGCATCGACCAGGAACTGCGCCCGGATGAGCATTGCGAGCTGCCCGAGGTTGAGTTCGGGAATGATTACCCTCTCGAAGCGCTTCAGAACCTCCCCGAGATTGGCCGGGAAGGGATTGAGATAGCGGAGGTGCGCGGATGAAACGGAAGCGCCCTGCTCCTGCAGCTTCTCGACGGCGGTCGTGATCGCGCCATAAGTGCCACCCCAGCCAAGCACGAGAACCTTGCCCTCCGGCGCGCCGTGGACTTCAAGGGCCGGAATATCCTGCTGCATGCGCTGGATCTTCTCGGCACGGAGTCGAACCATGTTTTCGTGATTGTCCGGATCGTAGCTGACGTTGCCGGTAATGTTGGCCTTTTCGATACCACCGATCCGGTGTTCGAGTCCAGGTGTTCCGGGAACTGCCCACGGGCGTGAGAGTGTCTTCTCATCGCGCTGGTAGGGGAAGAAGCCTTCCTGTTCGGTGTGAAGCTTGACCTCCATCTTCGGCAGACTCTCGATCGACGGAATCTCCCACGGCTCTGAGCCGTTACCAAGATAGCCATCGGAGAGGAAGAAGACCGGGGCCATGTACTTTGTCGCCAGCCGGACAGCCTCGATCGCCATGGTGAAGCACTCGCCCGGCGTTCCGGGGGCAATAACGGCGACCGGCGACTCGCCATTGCGGCCAAAGAGCGCCTGGAGCAGGTCCGCCTGCTCGGTCTTGGTCGGCAGTCCGGTCGAGGGACCACCACGCTGGACATTGATGATCACGAGCGGAAGCTCGGTCATCACCGCCAGGCCGATCGCCTCTGACTTGAGCGCGACACCCGGACCACTCGTGCCCGTCAACCCGATGTGTCCGGCGAAGGCGGCGCCAATCGCCGCACCGATCGCCGCGATCTCGTCCTCTGCCTGGAAGGTCTTGACGCCGAAATTCTTGTGCTTCGAGAGCTCATGAAGGACGTCAGACGCCGGAGTGATCGGATAGCTGCCGTAAAAAAGCGGCTTACCGGCGAGCTGCGCCGCGGCGATGAACCCGATCGCCGTCGCCTCGTTCCCGGTAATGTTGCGGTAACGACCCGGCTTGATCTGCGCCTTCGCCACCCGATAATGCGTATTGAAGATCTCGGTCGTATTCGCGTAATTGTAGCCGGACTTGAGCGCGACGATGTTGGCATCTGCAATCTCGGGCTTGGCTGCGAATTTGGCGCCGATCCACTGCAATGTCGGCTCCATAGGGCGGTCATAGAGCCAGTACATAAGTCCGAGCGCGTAGAAATTCTTGCAGCGCTCCCGCTGTTTGAAGGGTAACGTGGTCTCTTCGAGCGCCTTGAGCGTCAGTGAGGTAATCGGAACTTCGAGCAAACGATAGCCCTTCAGCGAACCATCCTCGAGCGGGTTTGACTTGTAACCAGCCTTCTTCAGATTCCCTTCCGTAAACTCATCCGAGTTGACGACGAGAATGCCACCCTTCTCCAGATCGATGAGGTTGACCTTGAGCGCCGCCGGATTCATCGCCACCAGGACGTTCGGCTCATCTCCGGGGGTACGGATATCCGTGCTCGAAAAGTTGAGCTGGAATCCGGAGACTCCCGGCAGGCTCCCGGCTGGGGCACGGATCTCGGCCGGAAAGTCCGGCAACGTCGAAATGTCGTTACCAATGATCGCCGAAGTCGAGGTAAACTGCGTTCCGGTGATCTGCATTCCATCGCCGGAGTCTCCGGCGAACCTGATCGTTACTGTGTCCAACTCCTCAAAATTACCACCCCGGTGCTCAGCCCGGTTTTCAAGAAGATCGTTGTTTGTCGTGGCAGACATGTGATCCTTTCATTCCAAAACATTCCAAAACATTCCAAAACATTCCAAAATTCTATTAATTGTCTGATTATCACTGCGAATTATCACTGCGAAACTTCTACGCAAAACGCCGATAAAATTTGATCTAAGGAGGTCCGGTACTGGCCTGACAAGGGTCAACCCTGCATTGAGTCCGGCCGGCAATCCTGTCTCCGTGGGTTAAGCTCCCGGCTCCAGGGACAAGGCCCGGGGGAGTAACAGTCCAAGCAGGCGCCTGCGTGCAAAGATCGACAATATACCATGCCTCCAGCCCAAATCGCACGTCCACACGAAAGAAAAAGTGAAGAAAATTTGATAACTAAAAAGTTGACAAAATCGAAACCCGGTCGTTAAGATGTCTGGTATGTCAGGAGCGGGAGTGGATCACATTTTGAAGTCGTCGCGAAGCGCGATCATTGGGCTGTTGAAAGAGAACGGCGCGATGAGTGTCGAGCAGCTCGCGGATTCGATTCACGTCTCGAAGGTCTGCGTCCGGCGCCATCTTGGGTTGCTGGAGAGTGACGGACTGATTCGGTACGAGGAGGAGCGGCACGACCGGGGGCGACCGCGGTTCATTTACCGGTTGACGGAGAAGGCGCGCTGCCTCTTTCCGCAGCGTTATGATGAGCTGGCAAGGGAGGTTCTGGCGCAGGTCGAACGCCAGTTCGGAGTGGAGGGTCTCGATCGCGTGCTCGAAGCGCGGGCCGATGAGCTGATTGACCAGTTGAAGGCCGAGTTCGAGGGAATGGCTTTCGAGGAGCGTGTCAGGGCGCTGGCGCGGGTGATGAGTACACGTGGATACCTGGCGGAAAGCCGGCGGCAGCGGGACGGTTCATTCCGAATGCGGCAGCGCCATTGCCCGACTGAGAACATCGCCATAAAATACCCGGCCATCTGCGAGCAGGAAGTCCGCGTTTATCGCGAAGTGGTTGGCGGCGAAGTGGTTCGGGATTGTCGGATTGCCGACGGCCATCGTGTCTGTGAATTCAGGATCATGGCCTCTCCCCTCACCCGGATCACGCGCCTCGGGGCGTCCGGGGGCGAGAGATCCGGCGCAGATCCCGGCGCAGATCCCGGCGCAGATCCCGGCGCAGATCCCGGCG
>JBEIMN010000266.1:0-5127 GCA_040378705.1 Acidobacteriota bacterium | reverse complement strand
TGTTTTACGAATATCATAGACAGAGACGAGTCTGCTGGGGTCAGTATCTGGGCATCAGAAGATCAGTCGTTAATCTGCTGGGGAGTCGCCAAGTGGTAAGGCAGCGGCCTTTGGAGCCGCCATTCGTAGGTTCGAATCCTACCTCCCCAGCCATAATCGCCGAGAATGGGGGGGAGATCTCGCGTCAGGTCGACCTGACAGGCAGACCAATCCGTCACGGCAAGTTGAGAGACGTGAACACCCTACAACTATTTTCCGGCAACGCCAATCGTCCTTTGGCCGAAGAGATCTGCCATTACCTTGGGCTGCCACTTGGAAGGGCAAACGCGACACGTTTCCCTGACGGTGAGTTCAACTTTCAGATTCTCGAGAATGTACGCGGAGGCGATATCTTCATCGTCCAATCGACCTGTCCGCCGGTCGATTCGAATCTGATGGAGTTGCTGATAATGATTGACGCCTTTCGTCGGTCGTCAGCCGATCGGATCACCGCTGTGATTCCATATTATGGATATTCGCGGGGTGACAAGAAGGATCGTCCGCGGATTCCGATATCGGCGCGACTGGTTGCTAATCTGATCACGACCGCGGGGGCGAACAGGGTGTTGGCGGTTGATCTGCATGCGCCGCAGATTCAGGGTTTCTTTGATATTCCGGTCGATCATCTCTTTTCGGCACCGGTGATGATCGACTACTTCAGTTTGAATCCGATCGACAATCTGGTGGTTGTTGCGCCGGATCCTGGGGGAGCGGAGCGTGCCCGTGCCTATGCCAAACGGCTTAGTGCAGATTTTGCGATAGTTGATAAGCGACGTGACAAATCGACTCCCGGCCATTCCGAGGCTGAGGTGATGAATGTTGTCGGCCACGTCGAGGGGCGAAATTGCCTGATTGTCGACGATATGGTCGATACGGCTGGAACGCTGACAAAGGTTGCCGAGGCATTGCGCAAGAAGGGGGCCGATCGGGTTTTGACCAGTTGTGTCCACGGTGTTCTCTCGGGGAATGCAGTGGAGAGGATCAGCAAGTCACCGCTCGAAAAGGTGCTCATTACCAACACGTTGCCATTGCGATCGGATTGCAGGTTGCCTATTTTTGAGTGTCTCCCGGTCGCGCCGCTGCTGGCGGAAGCGATCAAGTCTATTCACGATGAGACATCCGTGAGCAGGCTTTTTATCTGATATTTTTTGATATTTGCTAATATTTGATATTTAGCTATATCTGACCAGGTTTGTGAATTTGTTCGATCCTGCCTGGGTTTGTTCGATTGTTATTGAACTTGATCGGAGTATTTCCATGAGTGAAAGTACGACAATTATTCTCGATGCGACAACCCGTCAGGAGACGGGGAAGAATGTTTCGCGGCGCCTGCGTGCCGCTGGCCAGGTTCCGGCGACTCTCTATGGTGGAGACCAGTCCCCGGTAACCAGTTCGGTGTTGAAGCGTGAGTTGGCGGCGCTGATTCGCCGTCACGGGCGGAGCAAGATTATCAGCCTGAACCTTGATGGCAATGCGGTTCCGGTCAAGATTGCGGCTCTTCAGCTCGATCCGGTTCGTGACACGGTCATTCACGCCGATTTTATGCGTGTCGATATGACCGCGATGACCAGTTTCACGGTGCCGCTTCGGATTCAGGGTGAGGCTGAGGGTGTCAAGAGCTCGGAAGGTGTTCTCGATGTGATTCTGCACAGCCTTGAGATCCGCTGCCTGCCGGGTGAATTGCCAGAGGCGATCGACGTTGACGTCACCGCGCTCGGCATTGGCACCCACATCAGCGTTAGCGATTTGAAGCTCGCCGACGGGATCACAGTGGTTACTGATGGTGAAGCGATCATTGCGACCTGCATCTCGCCGCGCGTTGAGGAGCCGGTTGCGGCTGCCGCCGAGCCGGAAGTGATCAAGAAGGGTAAGCCGGAAGCATAGGATATTTGCCGTGTGGCTGATTGTTGGGCTCGGTAATCCCGGCCCCAAATATGAGTGGACGCGACACAACTGCGGCTTCATGCTGGTCGATGAGCTGGCAAGGCGGGCAGGGAAGGTGATTCGAACGCCGGAAGCGCAGTCGTTGACGGCGCGGGTGACGATCGGATCGACTGATGCGTTACTTGTCAAACCTCAGACGTGGATGAATCTGAGTGGGGTTGCGGTTGCGGCGCTCGTTCGGAAACATTCGATTGTCGCGCCTGGCGAGGTTCTGGTGATTAGTGACGATCTGGCACTTTCGATTGGCCGGATGCGGATCAGGCGGGATGGGAGTGCTGGTGGCCATAACGGTCTCAAGTCGATCATCGAGAAGCTTGGTTCGCCGCAGTTTCCAAGACTGAGAATTGGAATAGCGCCTGAGCACCAATTGGCCGACACGCGTGATTTTGTCCTTGGAGAGTTTTCAAAGCCCGAACGGGCGACTCTCGCCGTTACGGTTGCGGAAGCTGCCGATGCGGTAGAAGTTCTTTTAAATCGCGGCATCGAGGAGTCGATGTCGAAATACAACTAACACTGGTTGACAGGTCGGGAGCCATTGCGAATGGCAGGAACTCCCGTCATTCGCTGTCTCCCTTAACTCCTTGCCTGGTTGCAGGAAGCGCCCAGGCTCTATCATCCGTAAGGAGGATTCGCATTGAGAACATACGAAGTAATGTTTATTTCAGCGCCGTCAGTCGTTGAAGATGATTTGAAAAAACTGATAACCCAGCTCGAAACCATCATCACCGAGCGCGGCGGCAAGGTTACCAAGGTTGATATCTGGGGCCGTCGCAAATTAGCCTACAAGATCGATAAATTCGATGAGGGTGTCTACTCTCTGATCTACGCTGAAGGCAGTGGTCGCGAGATCGCTGAAGTCGAGCGTCGCCTGCGTGTCACCGATTTCGTGATTCGCCATCTGACTGTGCGCACGGATGAGGATCTGAAGCGCGCCGAAAAGATGAAGGCGAAGCGTAAAACTGTCGTTGCCAATCCCGCAGCCGAGGGTGCTGTCGATGTTGACGATGACGATGACATGGAAGAGGACGACTAATCGAGGAGCGAGGAGAGTAAAATGGCTAGAAATTTCGATTCTGAAGGCACAGACCGTGGTGGTAAGTTCGGGCGTTCGCCGCGTGGAATGTCGAGACGGCGTCGTGTTTCGCGGCTTTCCGCGGACAAGGTCGATTATATCGATTACAAGGACGTCAAGCTTCTGCAGGCCTACATCGCAGAGAACGGCAAGATTCTGCCGCGTCGATTGACGGGAGTCAGCGCCTGGCAGCAGCGCAAGCTGACCGAGGCGATCAAGCGTGCGCGCAACATCGCGCTTCTTCCCTACACCAAATACTAGAGAACGCGCAGCGAACCCAAGAGGAGATTTAAGAACATGGCAATGATGGAACTATTGCTGAGAGAAGATGTTGATAAGCTGGGCGTGCGTGGTGAACTGGTCAAGGTGCGCGCCGGTTATGGTAGAAACTTTCTGTTGCCGCGAGGCCTCGCGATTCCGGCGACGCCGGGCAACGTCAAGCAGATTGAGATGCAGCGTCGGTCCCTGCTGAAGAAGGAAGCGACCGAAAGGTCCGCGGCCGAGGGCCAGGCTGGATTGTTGAATGAAGTCACGCTCGAGTTTGCGCGCAAGGTCGGCGAACACGGGGTGCTTTACGGCTCGGTCACTTCGATGGATATTGCGGAAGGGCTGACGGCAAAGGGATTCGAGATCGACCGTCGTCGAATCGTGCTCAAGGATCCGATCAAGGAGCTTGGCGACCACGAGGTTTCGATCAAGCTTCATCGCGAAGTGGTCGCGGCGATCAAGGTTGTCGTCACGAAGGAAGCCGAGTAATCATTCAGGTCGCTTCCCGTTGCTGAAAGAGTAGCGGTGGGACCAGATTCTCTTCGCGCCGTCTTGACGGTGGAGAATTCGGATTTAATATAGTAGCGGAGTTTCGGGGAAGTCTCCCGGCACTCCGCTATTTTTATCTTGACCGCGATTGGGCGAAGAGCCTGGCGGTAGTTTATCGTGGTGACCAACCATGCCAAGAGAAGGATTCAGGAAGAAAGAGCGTGCACGTCGGGAGGAGCAGCCCCCCGACTATTCGATCGAGAAGTCACTGCCGAGCAACCTTGATGCGGAGCGGATGATACTTGGTGTGATTCTGCTCGACAATTCGATCATCAACCAGGCGATTGAGCGGTTGAAGCCGGACGATTTCTTCCTTTTTTCGCACCGTCGGATCTTTGAGAAGATGATACAACTGGTGGAGCAGGGAAGGGGGATCGATCCGATCACCCTGCAGGAGGAGCTGCGACGGAGTGGTGAGCTCGAGTCGGTTGGCGGTATCGCCTACATTGCAACGCTCTTCGACGGGGTTCCACGCTTCTCGAATATCGATAGTTATATCAAGATCGTCAAGGGCAAGTCGACGCTGCGAAAGCTGATCAACGCCTCAAACCAGATCATGGCGATGTCGTTTGACGACGAGGAAGAGCCGGAGATGATCCTCGACGAGGCGGAGCGGCAGATCTTCGCGATCGCCGAGGATCGGATCAAAGAGGGTTTCGTTCACATTGGCGAGGTCGCCGGCAAGCAGTTGAAGGTGATCGATGAGATTGCCGGGCGGCAGCAGTTGGTGACTGGGATCGCGACCGGGTTTCGGGATCTCGATTTTATGACCTCCGGGTTTCAGCGTGGGGATCTGATCATCATCGCAGCGCGGCCATCGATGGGGAAGACAGCCTTTTCGATGAATATCGCGCAGAATGCGGCGCTCCACACGCAGCAGCACGGAGGAACGGCGGTAATCGGGGTCTTCTCGCTCGAAATGAGCAAGGAGCAGCTGGTTCAGCGCATGCTCTGTTCACAGGGGCGAGTTGACGCGCACCGGCTGCGGACGGGGATGCTGAACAAGGACGATTGGCGGCGGCTCGGGCAGGCGGTTGGCGATCTTTCGGATGCGCGGATATTCCTGGACGACACGCCTGGCATCTCGGTGCTCGAGATGCGTGCGAAGGCGCGACGGCTGCTCAATGAGCAGAAGGCGCTCGATATGATCATCATCGACTACCTGCAGCTGATGACGGGTAAGGGGCGGTATGAATCGCGTCAGCAGGAGGTCTCGCAGATCTCGCGTGAATTGAAGATGCTGGCGAAGGAGCTCA
>JBEIMN010000265.1:0-5130 GCA_040378705.1 Acidobacteriota bacterium | reverse complement strand
GCCAGATAACCTTTCAGCCTCCGGCTCGATTCTGCGCCTCGAGGTCGATACTGCCAATCCGCTCGGTTTTGGAGTGGGACGAACCTCGATCGCCTGGTTCGAGAAGGGGCCTGTCTTCGAGATTACCGATCCGAAGCGGGCTCGCGCCATCGCCACCTATACCGGGTTTAACCCGGGATCTGGCCCCGGATCTGGCAAAACCGGGATTACCGGACGAATGGCTGGCGAACCGGCGAGGAATTCGCTTTTTCGTCAAATGCGTGGCCGGGCGGCGCTGGTCGAGGTCCTGCTCGGAAAGGGTCGTGTCATCCTCTTCGGATTTCGGCCACAGTATCGCGGCCAGAGCCTCGCCACCTATCCTTTTCTCTTCAACGCGCTGATGACCAGCGGCCAGTAGCCACTATTGCCTCATCCGTGTACTCCGCGTACTCCGGGCCACCGCGCGAGCCAGCGACTGCTGTCGGGCAAGAATTGTGACCATAAGTCTGCGCGCGGCTGGTTTGAAGGCAAGGTTTCTGAGCATCGAGACCGCCCGGTAGCGGCGCGTGAACATGCTTCGATGGCGAACCTCGTAGTCGGCAATGATCTCATCCGCCTTCCGATTTCCGACGCTCAGGTGCTGGTCGACGACCCGGCCGGCAAGTTCGCCACTCGTCAGAGCGAGCAGCATGCCACTGCCAGTGAACGGGTCGATGAAGGCACTCGAGTCACCGACCGCGAGAACCCCGGCCAGCTTCTGCTGCCTTCCATAGGTGATCGGGCCGGTTCCATGCCATTCCCCGGCCATTACCGCCTCTTTGAGCCTCTTTTTCGCGACCGGATTGGTGTTGAGCGTCAGGTCGAGCAGCTTTTCGCGGTCGCCACGCGCTTCGAGGAGCGTCTTTTCGGTCGTCAGAAAGCAGAGATTCGACCGCTCCCCTTCGATATCTGAGAGGCCACCGTAGCCATCGGCAAAGAAGTAGAGTTCGCCAAGACCGGCCATGCCCGGAATACGGCGCAGATGAACCTTGCAGCCAAATATTCGCGCTCCCTGAAAAAGCGACACCTGGCCGGCCTGACGGCTGAGTTGCCGACTGAAGGCCCCGTTGCGACCGGAGGCGTCGATGATCAGGCCGGCACGAAAGCTCTCCTTTACGGACGCGTGCTGCCCCTCGACTATTCCATCGCCATCCTCGACCCGGAAACCGGCGGCGACGCTGAACTCTTCCCGAACCTCGACGCCAACTTCACGCGCACGGTCGAGGAGTATCGTGTCCATTCTGCCGCGCGAAAGTCCAAGCGCCTCCCCTTCGCCATCGGCGAGCCAGCGCAGCGGTATCTCGATCCCATTCCCCTCCTGGGAGTAGATATTGTACTGGCTGATCAATGCCGCGCCGGCCGAGATCAGCCGGTCGAGTACCCCAAGGCGGTTGAAGATCGCCCGGCACTCCGGGGTCAGGAACTCGCCGCACAGCTTTTCACGCGGAAACCTGCTCTTTTCAAGCAGGAGTACTCGCCGACCGGCCATCCCCAGCGTTATCGCGGCGGAGGTTCCTCCCGGCCCGGCACCGATTACTATTGCGTCATACCTCATAGTCTATTGTCTGCCTCCCCTCTCGCTACTCAACTCTGTCTACTTTTTTTGGACACTCGATTGTCACCAGTTCCGCTCCGCACTCTCTCGCCACCTGTTCGGCATTCTCGACCCACTGGCGGTCGATCTTCAGCGATACCAGCACACTGCACGCTTGTGCGGACGGATTTGATATTGGCACGGAATCGGCGCTCGTCGGTCGGTCGGTTCGTGGATGCGTGTGGGCAGGGAGGTCTCCCGATCTCCTGCCGATCAGGCTCGCGACCAATCCAATCACCAGCAGCATCAATCCAGAAAAGAGTAAACCACGAACCGTATCGAGCCGTGGAATTCCGAAGATGAGCAGCCCGATACCGACCAGAAAGGCGATGACCATATTTCGAAACTGGCGCCCGGGTGATCGCTCCGGCGGTGCGATCGCGCTTCGCTCAATTAATTTAAGCGGTAATCTGTCCGGGGGCGGCTCCCACTTCGAACCAGCATCGACCACCAACCGGCCGGATCGCGAGACCCGATCGGTTTCAACCCGCACCACACTCACGCCGGCCGGCTCGATCCCCATTGTGCGCAGCCGCACCAGCAGCTCCTCAACCATGGATTCGTCCGCCAATGAGACTACCATCCACCCTGATTCTATCGAACCTGATTCCACCGAACGCTCTCCCATCGATTACCAACCTCTATCACGATTATCACGATCAGGTTTGCTATAATCGCAAAGTTCGACTCCGTTCGAAGCTACTTCGAACTTTATCCCTTGTCAAATGGACCGTTGCCGGCCATTACGGGGAACCTGGATTTTAATCGGGAGGAACTCTGTGCGAATATCGATCTCCACATCTTCACTTGCGCTATTAATGCTTCTGGCCGGAGGAGGAGCGGGGCAGAATCGTCCGGCTCCGGCGGCTCCGGTTTCTGCACCCCCAGCCGCGACCACGCGCACGACCGCGGCCTCACCTGAGATGCTGCTCGAAATTTTGCCGCCGTCAGATCTGATCGCGGTGGTCGATCTCCACCAGATGCTGAAGGATCTCCAGCCACGCCTCGAAAAGATCGGTATCGCGGGTGCCGCCAAACTTGCCACCAATCTACGCCAGATCGCTGCCCGCAGCGGCGTCGACCCGGATCAGATCCGCTATGGCCTCCTTGGCCTTTCACTCCGCTCTTTCGAGGCTTCCGGCGTCATGCTGATCGACGGAATCGATCCGGCCAGAAACAGCATCGAGGCAATGCTCAAATCCTACCAAATCGAGTTCAGCGCAGCCGATTACGAGGGCGTGACGATGATCACCATCCTCACAAAGCTGAATCCGCTCGAACTCGGTCCCTTCAGCTTCAAAACCGAGGATCTTTCTATTGCACTGCTCGGCCGGCAGCGCCTTGCCATTGGTGATACCGCCGGAGTCCGAAAGCTGATCGATGGGCAGAAGACGGAGAAACTGAACGCTGGTGCTGAAAATGTAATGAATGCCGCTCTTCGTGAGACTTCACCCTCCGCACTCCTCCGCTTCGCCTTCACGCTTCCCCCCGGTCTGCGTCAAGAGGCGCTCAATCAGGGCGATCTCTTCAAGTCGATCGGCTCGATCAAGGTGCTGATCGGTGATCTCAATGCCGGTCAGGATCTCACGCTGACTCTCAATTCGATAATGCGGACCCCAACACCGGCCGCCGCGACTGAGCTTCTGATCGGCCTGAGGGGGCTGCTTACCCTCGGACGCGCGCTGCTTGCCGGAAACCCCCAATTCACGCCACTACTCGACCGCATTCAGATTCGCTCGAGCGCGGCCGATGTCTCGCTCAATATCACGCTCCCACCAAGCTTTCTTGAGCAGATGGGAAAGACTTCCAATTGAGAACCCTCGAAAAATTGGAACTGCCCCTCCGCTAAGCATATAAGTCAGACGCGTAAAAGCCAGAAGCCGGAGAAATCGGGATCACCCCAATCGCTCCGGCTTCTGACCTTTTCTGAGTTTGCAGACTCAGGCTAGGGCTGTGTCGTTCCAGGCTGCGAGAAGTATTTGTCGATCGCATCCTGATTGATCTTCAACTGGCCATCCTTCTCGTACTGTGTTCGGAGACCCTTCAGAATCGCCTCGGTTGCCGCATTCTTGCGCTCATTGAGCAGGCTCTGTCTCAGACCTGCCCGCTGCTGTGGAAGCAGTGAGAGATCGGCTTCGACCTTCTTCTTGGCCGCATAGACGAGGTAGGAGGTTCCAACCTTGATTGGCGCGCTCGCCACCGCACCTTCCTGCAACTGATGGAGGAAGTTTTTGGCCTGGTATCCGGTACTGCTCCGCGCTGAACCCGCACCCGGGAAGGTGTAGGAGTCGAAGTTGGTATCGTTCTTGACCTCGAGGCCGGCCGCCTTTGACAACTGCTCCAACTCTGCCGGACTCTTCGCCGCGGCCAGAAGCTCAGTGGCCTTCTTCTTTGCGAGGGTTGGCTCAACTTCGCGACGAAGCTTGTCTTCGGCCTGGTTCCTGGCCTGGTCGAAGGTCATCTGCTGACCATTACCGAGCTGATCCACCAGCCGCGCGACAGCCTGGCCACCGGGAATGCTGACCTTGTCGCCGATCTCGCCCTTCTTGAGGGAAGAGATGGCCTCTTCAAAGGCTGGATTGCTCGCAAATCCGGCACCCTTTCCAAGCATCGGCAACGGATCGCCATTCTTGAAATATGGGGTCGACTTGATCAGCGATTCCGGACTGACATTCAGATCTTTCGCCAAAAGCTCAGCCGCCTTGCGCAGGTCGTTGAACTCTGTCGCCTTCTCGTAGGCGAGATCCGCCAACTGCGACGCCTTCTGGAAGGCCTTATTATTGCTGATCGTTGCCCGGAGCGTATCACGCATTTGAGCGAACGGAATCTCCCGCTCTTCCGCTACCTTCATGATGTACCAGCTCCGCCCATCGCGGAATGGTCCATCGATCGCGCCCGGCTTGAGGCTGTTGGTGTAAGGGCGCTGGCGCCAGTCGGAACTCTTGTTCGGATCCTTCTTGATCCAGCCGAGGTCGCCGCCATTACTCTTGCTCGGATCCTGCGAATTACCACGCGCCACTGTCGCGAAGTCCTCCGCCGGAACATCCTTGCTGCCACGAACCCGCTGCGTCAGTTCGTTGATCTTTGCCCGGACAGACTCTTCGTCCTTCTCTGTCAGAACATCGAGCCGGATGATGCTGGCGCGCGACTCATACTGCTTCTTACCTTCGTACTCCTGCTTCAACTCATCATCGGAGATCGGAACGATCTTTGCCGCGTCATCGGTCGAGATGAAGATATACTCAACCTGTCGCGTCGGCTCGGTTGCCTTGAAGTCGCCCTGGTGTGAATCATAGTAGGCGCGGAGGTCCTGCTCGGTCGGCTGGTAGGTCTTGCGCACCTTGTCGAGATCGACCACGGCGTAGACCACGTCAACCTTGGTGTTGTTCTGGCGGAAGAGCTCCTCGACTTCGCGGTCTGACACTGTCTGGCCGGTGACGAGGTAGTCGCGAACCTTCGTCGCGCTGATGCTGTTTCGCTGATCGGTCTCGTATCGCTCGACGTCTGTGGCCTGGAGG